>JBCCEG010000177.1:0-4049 GCA_039030455.1 Myxococcota bacterium
GTCTTTCCAGAACAACGGCACTTGCCATGGTATTTAAACTGATACAAAACGCCCAAAAGCGCGGGTTCAAATTGCAACACGCCGACAAACTCAAACAACTGCTAGAAGGAAACGTTTTTGTGAACGGAGAGGTGCAACAAAAAGATTCTGACAGGGAGGCCGCCTAATGCCCCCCGTACACAACATTTGACAATAGCCCGTATTGCCGCCCCCGCTTTCGCGAGGGCAGGCTCCAGCGAGCATCCATTCTCGAACACTCCGCCACGCCCCTGGGGAAGGGGCCGCGCGGGTTGACGATACGGGCATCGGCGGTATTCATGGGATCATGATGGCACGGCGACAAGGTTGGGACGATGAACATGCATCCGACAATCCCATGAATGCCCGAGAATCCGAGTCGACAATCCCGTGAATTCCTAAATCCGTGCTATTTGCTGCGAAAAATGACACGGCCACGCGTTAGGTCATAAGGGCTGATCCCCACCGTGACACGGTCCCCCAGCACGGTTCTAATGAAATACTTGCGCATTTTCCCCGACGTGTAGGCGAGCACAACGTGACCGTTGTCGAGCTTGACACGAAAGTAGCCGTTCCTCAAAACCTCTTCAATTTTGCCTTCCGCCTCAATCAGGTCTTCTCGTGCCATCTGTTCCCTACAAAAATCCGCCGCTTGGCTCAGGTGTTCATCGATTCCATGAATTCCACGTTCGTCTTTGTCCTTTTCATGCGACTGAGCAAAAACTCCATCGAATCGATCACGTTGAGCGGGTGCAACAGCTGACGCATGATCCACACGCGATTAAGCACTTCCTTGGAGAGAAGATGCTCTTCCTTGCGTGTCCCGGACTTGTTGACGTCCAAACAGGGGAAAATGCGCTTTTCCATCAGCTTGCGATCGAGCACAATCTCGCAATTCCCCGTGCCCTTGAATTCCTCGAAAATGACTTCATCCATGCGGCTGCCCGTGTCGATAAGAGCCGTACTAATGATTGTCAACGAGCCCCCCTGCTCAACGTTGCGAGCGGCGCCAAAAAAGCGCTTGGGTTTATGTAACGCGTTTGAGTCAACACCGCCGGACAGAATCTTACCACTAGCCGGAACGACCGTATTATATGCCCGGCCCAACCGCGTAATGTTGTCCAGCAAAATGACAACGTCCTTGCCAAGCTCCACCAGCCGCTTGGCTTTTTCAATAACGATTTCGGCAACCTGGATATGACGCTGGGGGGGTTCGTCAAACGTTGAGGAGATCACTTCACCCTTGATGATGCGCTGCATATCCGTCACCTCTTCGGGACGTTCATCAATGAGCAAGACAATGAGAACCGCTTCTGGATGGTTCGTGGAAATCGCACTGGCGATATGCTGCATGAGCACCGTCTTTCCCGTACGCGGCGGCGCGACAATCAGTGCCCGCTGGCCCTTGCCGATAGGACACAAAAAATCGATAATGCGCGTGGAGTAGTTTGTCGGGCTGAACTCAAGCTGAAACCGTTCATCGGGATATAACGGCGTAAGATTATCAAAGGAAATTTTCTTGCGATGTTCCTCGGGTTTAATGCTGTTAATTGTCTCGAGCTTAAACAATGAATAATACCGTTCTTTCTCAGCCGGAGGGCGAATGGTTCCTTCCACCAGGTCGCCCGTCCGCAAGCCGTAAGCGCGAACATGCGAGGGGGCCACGTAGACGTCATCCAACGATGGTTCGTAGTTATAAGCAGGCTCACGCAAAAAACCGTATCCGTCTGGAAAAACCTCAAGGACCCCTCCTCCGGTAATCCCCCCTCGACGTGACGCCTGCCACCGCAATAGCGCGGAGACCATCGACTGTTTGCTCAAAGGAGCTTCCACGGACAGCCCAACCTCCTCAACACGTTGTTGCAGCCGCGATATAGAAGATTGCTTGAGAGAAGTGAGATTGACAACGGGTACGCTTGCATCTACCCATGCTTGCTCTCTAGGCGAGGGAGTAGCAGCGCGAAATTTTCTCCTCACCGGCTCGCGTTGTTGGACTGCCACACTGCGGCCGGGTTTATCGTCGCTCATACGATCCCTTTTGCTCACGAAAAATGGGGTCTCCCCCGTGTCCTAGCATTGTCATACGTGGTGGCAAACCCTCTGTCAAGGCCCCCCGCGGGGGGTTGCTTGTGCTAGCCACACGCTTTGCCTTCCAAAAGTTCCGGCTGTGTGAGCGCGCGAACAAGCGTGCGCACCCCAAACCCCGTTCCTCCCTTGCCGCAAGTGGCGCTCTCTTTCTGGGCGAACGCGGGGCCGGCGATATCCATGTGCAACCATCGCACGCTCGCGGGCACGAAGTTGCGCAGGAACAATGCGGCTGTAATGGAACCTCCGTAACGACCGCCGCAATTTTTCACGTCCGCGATGGTGGAACGCAGCTCTTCGTCGAGTTGATCATCGACAGTCAACGGCAAGGGCCAACAAGATTCTCCTTCTTCCAAGGCCAACGCCTGGATCCGATCCGCTAGCCGAGGTGGAGTGGAGTAAAGCCCGGCGGTCCGCTGCCCCAAGGCAACCATGCACGCGCCTGTCAACGTCGCAACGTCAATGAGCATATCAGGCCGGTCGCGCTCGCACGCATAGTCGATCGCATCGGCCAACACCAACCGCCCTTCGGCATCGGTGTTATCCACCTCCACGGTCAGCCCCTTGCGTGACCGCAACACATCGCCGGGGTGATACGCCCGCGCGCCGATGCCGTTTTCAGCGCAGGCCAGATAGCCCGTGACGGTCACGGGCAATTTCAACTCCGCCACCGTTGAAACCGTGCCCAGTACACACGCGGCGCCGGCCATATCCATCTTCATATCGCGCATGCCGGCCGAGGGCTTCAAATCCAACCCCCCCGAGTCAAACGTGAGACCCTTACCCACCAAGACAACGTGCATAGGCTTTTGGGTGGAGACAGGGGGCCTATACGCCAAGCGGATCAAACGGGGCGGAGCGACGACGCTCGCGGCACCGCCGACGGCCAGCATCATGCGCAACCGCTCCCGCTCCAAGCGATGTTCGTCCAACACATCCACCTCGAGTCCCAGGGGCTGTGCGCGTTGCAACGCTTCTTGCGCGAACACGCGCGGCGTGAGGTCTCCCGCGCCCATATTGACCAGATCTCGGGCAACACAAACTCCCTTGGCGACACCCGCGGCTGATGAGAGCAGACGATCCCTCTCCTCCTCGGCGATCGGATCAGGGACCACAACGGTGAGCTCCTCGATCCGCGAAGTCGCCGTATCCTCCTTTGTGCGATACCGATCAAAACGGTAATCGGCCAACAACATGCCCTCATAGGCTGCTTGGGCCACCGCCGACCGCGAGGAGCCGGCTTTCTCGGGCAAACACAACGTCACGCTTTGGCAACCGGCCTGTTGCGCGATGCGACATGCGCGCCCGGCCGCGCGACGGACAGCTTCGGTCGCGGGGATCGGATTCCCCTCCTGCTCGCCAAGACCCACGACAGCCACATAACGCGCCGGAATCTTGCCCAGCGTGTGCAACACAAGCTGATCGGCGGGCTTGCCGGTGAAGCGACACGTTGCCATCTCTTGCGCGAGATCAACCCCCAGCGCTCTCGCGATCGCCGTTGCGACAGAACTCTCATCCAAAACGTTGATCCCTCCGTCGGAATCGGGTTCCTTGGCAGTTGCAAAAACACTCAGAACCAAAAGATCGGTTTGGTGATCGGTTGCGTCGAACGTTTTCAGATCTCCCATGGTCATGCGCATGGTCATGATTGCAATTCCTCCATTGGCTTAGCGCGGGTGTGTCGTGCCTCTCGCGTACTCCTTGCTATGGTACACTTAAGAATAGAGGAGGGAAACAACCATGCTGATTCAACCGGGCTGCTACCCCGACCCTGGAAATGACCACGCCTTTTTATCCCCGCAAAATTTTCGCTGTCGCTCAATACTTTGCGGGGGCCCCTTTACGGGTGAAGGAGATTGGTCGTGCTAGGTTGCTATTTGGATCCAAGGAATGACCACGCGTTTCGGCGCATTTTCGGCGACGAAAAGCGCGAGCCGGTGTTGCGA
>JBCCEG010000178.1:0-4031 GCA_039030455.1 Myxococcota bacterium
GATCTCCCCACCCTGTCATCCCTGCGAAAGGTTGTCACCCCTGCCCCCGAGCAGGGGCAGGGATCCATTTTGGCACGTCTGGGTCGTTTTTCCTCGGAAAAACAGCCCGCCGACCTTTTTGGAAGGCCCCGAAAGCAGGGATCCAGCGGGAATCCAGAAAATGTGGGGACAGGAAACGATTTGGGGGTTGGCGAATTTGCAACATTATTTCCTGGGATTGGTATAATTTTCTAAAGAAATTTTCTCCACATGATCCTGCCGATGAGCGTCATTGTGATGACTGATGTAATCATCAATCACATTGGAAACAACCCCGGTCACAATCTCCACTCCAAGCTTTTCACACACCTGTGCAATCACGTCGCGTGCCCGATAGGCTATCGGCCCCCTGAGAATTTTGTACCGATACTTGGTGCTCCAGATGATATGGTACCGGTGGTAGTAGACTATGTGCGAACCATGGGTGTGATTGGTCATTGTGAGAAAAGCCTAGCTGAAGCTTGCCCCATCTGGAAGATAGGGGTTTCAGACCATTCAGGGGACTATGAACGGGTGGAAAATCACGTGTGACAATACGCAGGCATATCGGTATTTCATGCACTTGTTTGAAACGGAAAAATTTGTGTTCGGCAAGCTCAAAAAATGGCTTAATCAGAACATGGTCCGTGAGCGCGATGATGACAAAACAACGTGATGCAAGTCGACAATCCGCTTGGGACGATTTGATGTGGCTCCTTGCGCAAACCCAAACGCCGCGTCAGGCGGAACAGCTCTTCTCCCTATTTTTTACCCTCGCCGAACGCGAATCCTTGTCCGACCGCTACCGCATTGTCCAGGCACTTTTGCAAGGCGAAAAGCCACAGCGAGAGATCGCGCAAGAGTTACACGTGAGCATTGCCAAGGTTACCGCCGGCTCCAACCAACTCAAAACAACGCCTTCGGCAATCAAGCAGTTGCTGCGTCAACAACGGATCTCCCCGCGCCGCAAAACCCTGGCGAACAGCGGCGCGCAGGGGAGCACCCGCGCGCGGCGACGACACGAAGCCAAACGTTGTGCCCAGGGAAAACTGTCGGTGACAACCACCTCGTCCAACACATCATCGCCAAGCCGTTGCCGTGCCTGGTCAGACAGCAGCGCGTGAGCGGCGTACGCCCACACGTTCAGCGCCCCGCGATCGCGCAGCAGGCGTGATGCTTGCAGCAGCGTCTGTCCGGTGCCGATGAGATCGTCCACGAGAATCGCGTGTTTGCCCGCCACGTTGCCCGTCACGTCCACGGCTTCCACCGCCCGAGGCCCCAGACGGCGCTTGTTCACCACGGCCGACTTAGCGCCAAGCTGTTGGGCATAGGTCCGCGCGCGCATAATACCGCCCGCGTCGGGCGAGACGATCACCACGTCGCGCGGGTGCAGGCCGCGCGACGCCAGCTCGGCGCGGATGTCGGCGACAAAAAGAGACGTAGGCTGCAGATGGTGCACGGGGATGTCGAACCAAGCCTGCGGATCCGGCGCGTGGACGTCCAGCGTCACAATCCGCTCGGCACCAGCGGACTGCAACAATTTAGCTTGCACGGCGGCCACGTAAGGCTCGCCGCGCGGCGGCGCGTGCGGGTTGCGGGCATAGCTGTAGTAGGGCAACACGGCGGTGACGTGCTTGGCGCGCCAACGCCGCGCGGCGTCTAGCAACAACAGCATTTCCATCAAATGCTCGTGCACCGGCGGCACCAGCGGTTGGATGACACAGACGCGGCGACCCGTGATCTCTTCATCGATTCGCACCGACAGCTCACCGTCTGGGAATCTGCCTATGTGTGTCTTGCCAAGCTCGACACCGACGCAGCGGGCGATTTCCTCGGCCAACTTGGGATGAGCGTTGCCAGTCAGCAAAAGAGGCGACATGCAGCGGATCTCCTACCACGGATCACGGGATTGGCACGGATGGTCGGATGAATGGCTGGGGCGGCAGGATTCGAACCTGCGCATGTCGGTACCAAAAACCGATGAATTACCACTTTTCTACGCCCCAACATGCCGTGCCGCGCGAGCACAGCGCAAAAGCCATCCGGTCATTCAACTATAGTATACTGATGAATGGTTTTGCCAAACCGGCGCGGGCGCGTGATCAGCGTGACGCCGTCGCCGGAGTCGGGAATTTCCTTGATGAAGAGGCTCTTGTCCACGAAGCAATAGCTTTCTTGCACCACTTGGGCAAAGTTAGAGATACCCACGGGCGGTTTGCCGCGCGGGTTGACGATGAGACCGGTGAAATTTTGCGAGCCGTGCATGGGAACTATTCTACACCGTCGTCGGCATCGGAGATATGGCGATCGAACATCTCCGCGGCCGGCCACGAACGTTTTCGCGATAAACATCATCTGGGGTTCGTGCTGCTGCGTGACCCAGACAAAACCGCGCACAAGGCCTACAATGCCTGGGGTGAAAAGGAGAAAACAATGGAGATAAACGATAGTGTCCGGATAAGCGAAACCCCGCGAGAAGAAGGCCGTTGGGACATCCATCAAAATGATCCGGCCGTTTTGTTCGCATTCGTCGACCCCACCGCCAAAACAGGCGACCCACAAGCACGGCTGCTGCTGCAACCCAAGCGCGCCTCGGACCAAGCGGCGGGATACGACCTCGTTGCCGCCAACTCGCAGCCTATCTCACTGCGACCGGGCGAGCGCGTCTTGGTTCCCACCGGCATTGCCCTGGCGTTGCCGCCGGGGGTGGAGGCGCAAGTACGTCCTCGATCGGGGCTGGCGCTTAAGCACGGTGTGACGTGCTTGAACGCACCCGGCACCATCGACGCGGACTATCGGGGCGAGGTGGGCGTCATTTTAGTGAACCACGGCCAAGAGACGTTTACGGTGAAGCGCGGCATGCGCGTCGCGCAACTGGTGATCGCCGCCGTGGTTTCGGCGGCATGGCGGCTGCGAGAGAATCTGCCCGCGTCAAGCCGCGGCGCGGGAGGTTTTGGCTCCACGGGAGTCGCGACCAAGCCATGCGCAACAACTTCGGCATGAGCAATCCCCAGGTTCCACCCGGCCCTTGCCTGCTCATGCTGGACTTTGACGGCACATTGGCGCCGCTGGCGCGACGCCCCCAAGATGTTGTCGCCCCGTCGCACTTGCCCGGCCTGCTCACCTCGCTGCGGCATGCCGGCCATACCGTCGTCATCGTCACCGTTAGGCCCGCGCCCTCATCGCGCCCGCTGATGTTCCCGTGGTAGGCCTACACGGCGCCGAGTGGCCCGGCGAACCCTCCCCGACCAAAAGCGCGGCCGCCGCCGCCGCTCTACAACAACTGCATGGCCTGTGCTCCGCTTTTCCAAAGCTGCTGGTGGAAGATAAAGGAGCGGGTGTGGCGGCCCATTGGGGTCAAGTTTCGCCAGACCAACACGGGCAAGCGGCCGCGGCGGTGGAAAAAATCCTACGACCGTGGATCCAACGAACGCACGGGCAGCGAAATGCCATGTCGCTGCTGGCCGGTCACCACATGCTAGAGCTGCGTCTAGCCAGCGCTAGCAAGGCGTGTGCCGCGCAGCGCCTCATCAAGCAGAACCCCCAACTCCATCCAGTTTTCATCGGCGACGATCTCAGTGACGAGGAGGCACTGGCATACCTAAGCAGTCTGGATATCCCGACAACAACCATTCGTGTTGCCGCCACTACCGTGAAAACCGATGCCGCTTATCGTCTGGCGGGTCCCGAGCAAGTTCACGCATTCCTGGCAACGCTAGCCAAATTGACGGGCGGACACGGCGTCGCATAGAATGAAAAAGCATGAGAGCGTGTTTTCAAATGTTATGAGTGCAGGTCCAACAAGGCGAAAATCTCCCGAAAAAGCGGAATTTATTGGCATAAATGAGCATTTTGAGGGAGATTTTCAACGCGGTTGGGGCAAATGCAATAATTTGAAAACACGCTCTGAGGCATGGAAAAGGCGGGGTGTAGCTCAGCTTGGTAGAGCGCTTGGTTCGGGATCAAGAAGTCGTAGGTTCAAATCCTGCCACCCCGACCATGGCCCAGGTGGA
>JBCCEG010000179.1:0-3987 GCA_039030455.1 Myxococcota bacterium
GGCGAATTTGCTGGGCAGCAACTTTGCCGGTGCGCGGATCAACGCCATCCGTTTTGGTGAGCGTGCCGCCCTCAAGGGGCATACGGGGACCGTTTGGGGGGTCAGCTTTTCGCCTGACGGCAAGCGCATGGCATCGGCCAGTTATGACCAGACGGTGCGTGTGTGGGATTTGGCAAGCAACAGCGAACCCAAGGTCCTCACGGGGCATACTTCATCCGTCAATAGCGTCGTCTTTTCGCCCGACGGCACCCAGCTGGCCACCGCCAGTGGTTCCTATGGAGGAAACGATAATACGGTGCGTCTGTGGGTGCCGTCGGGCGAAAAGACGACGCTATTGACTTGTTCTGTATGCCCCTTGAGAGAGGCACGCTCACCAAAACGGATGGCGTTGATCCGCGCACCGGCAAAGTTGCTGCCCAGCAAATTCGCCTGTGTAAAATTCACCTCTTGCAGAGTGGCTTGGGTGAAATTGGTGTTGTCTAGCACGGCATGGCTTAAATCAGCTCCTCGAATCCGCGCGTTGGAAAAATCCCGGTAGCTAAGTGCCACGCCCGCATGGTTCAAAATCGTTAACGCATTGCCCGCCGCCACGGCGGCCTGTTTACCATCGGTGGATTTGGACCGTTCGATCCAATCGAACAGCTCTTGCTTGAACTCCGGTTCTTGTGCCACGCGCTCGGCCAACAGCAACAACGCGGCCGGTTCGTCGGTGAGCGAGCGTTCCGCTAGTCCGTCCCCCGTGACATGGCGCAGCACCTGGGGTTGGGCCAGTCGAGCACGCCAAGTTGGCGGCATGGTTTCGATCACATGGCAGTAGCGTCCCTCGTCGGTCCATTGAAGAGAGGTGTCTTCTTCATCGTCGGCGAACACGTAGTCGCGAATAATTTGCCGCAGGCCCAGCGTGTGGAAGACCTCGCGCCACCACTCCCACGCTTGGGTCCAGCCCAGCTCCTTGCTTTTTTTCTCGGTGAATTCACAGAGAAATTGGCGAATTTCCCCGTCGTTTAAGGTGCTTTTGGGGGCGTTTTGGGCGAAGGGGGCTTGTTGATTTTCTTCGATGCGTCTGCGTTTTCGGCTCGGGGTTTCGCCATCGGACGTTGAGGAGTCGTACTTGCGCTTCCTATTTCTTTGTCCCACTTCCCCGTTCAAATGGTCCCTGAGGCCGCTCGCGGCCGTTTCTTTTTCTTCTTCTACTTCCATCGCCCTAGCCGGCAATGCCAACAGCAACGCCACAAAACCCCACGCCAATTTTCCGCTTTTTCTCGTCATCATCTTTTTTGCTCCTTGAGTGTTGCGATTGCCTGAAAAGCCCAAGGCCCCCATGGTCTTGTTCCCCCCAAGCGAAATTTTTGAATGGATATACTTTACCATTACGATTTTGACGTTGTCAATGGATTTAACGCAAAAAAATTCCGGCGCGATTTTGTGGCGCCCTTACTGTTTTTAGTGAAAAATGTCCGCTACGAAATCGAGGAACCCAACGCGTTCGCCACTCCCTTGTTTTGTGGATTCCCGCTTCCGGGGCCTTGTATCTGTAGTTTTAGGATCATAGGGATGTGGTCCTCGTTCGAGGACACTCGGATGTTGGGGGCCAAGACAGCGAAAGGGGTACATTCGCCCATCGGCACGCCGTGCTACACGATACGGTCACGGGCCGGACCTATACGCCGCTGCGACACATTCGGGGGTCCCAGGGTCCTCCGGACAACAGTAGAGACGCGTTTAATCGCGTCTCTACTACGGACACGGAGCATCTCAAAATGGATTCCCCCGAAGGAGGCCAAATGGGGACAGCGCGGTCGCGTGGTGCTGGTGCTGCCGCACGGGCACGACGGGGCGGGCCCCGAGCACAATTCGGCGCGGCCGGAGCGGTTTTTGCAGCTGTGCGCGGGGGGCAACTTGCGCGTGGCCACATGTGTACGCGCCGCGCGGCTGTTCCATTTGCTGCGGGCGCAGGCGCTGGGGGGACGCCGTACCGCTGGTGTTGCTGCTGCCCAAGAGTTTGTTGCGTTCGGCGCAAGCGGCAAGCGACTTGGCCGAGTTCACGGCGGGGAAATTCGAGCCGGTGATCGCCTCCGGCCCCGAACAACTTGCGCGGGCGCGGCGATTGGTGCTGTGTAGCGGCAAGGTATTCCACGAACTTCTGTCCCTACCTCAAGCCGATCCGCAAGACCCGGTGCGTGTCGCGGTGATTCAGGCGCAGCAACTTTATCCTTTTCCCGAAAAAGAACTGGGGGAGATCCTGCGGGCGAGCCGAGCGCAAGACGTGGTGTGGTTGCAAGAAGAACCAAAAAACATGGGAGCCTGGAGCTTTTGCGCCCCATTGCTGCGAGCGCTGCTGAAAAAAGATCAAACCTTGCGCTACATCGGCCGCGCGCCTAGCGCCAGTCCCGCGACAGGATATGCTAATGTACATCAGTGCTGGCAGCGTAAGTTGCCGCAAGCCGCGTTTGAGCAAGCGCGTGGCAATACAAACGATGTGGAGATTAGCTGATGGCGAAAAGTGTTAAAGAAAATTCTCAAGGGTCTAAAAAGAGCGATAAGCGCGGAGTAGCCAAGGAACGCAAGAAAGCCGCGGCGGTTGATGGGAGTGATGAGCCCAAGGCGTTGAAACGGCACAAGAAATCCAAGGCACCACCCGAAAGCGAAGTGTCGGGTGCTCCCAAGGCGGTTAAAAAGGCCCTCAAGCGCCGGTCGTCGCGCGATACCGAGGAGGTTTGGGCGCCCGATGGACAGGAAAACCTAGATGATCTCGAATTGGCCGAAGTCCCCGAGGAATCCAAAACGCTAGAACGTCGCGAAAAGCCCGAGGCGGTGGAGAAAAGCGAAGAAGAAGCCCGCGATGAGCTTGAGCTCTCCGAGATGTCCGATCGGCGCAAGGCGAAAAGAGCCGACAAGGCCCGTGCCCGCGATGAGGCCGCCGCGGCCAAGGGCTCTAAAAAGTCTAGGGCGACGCACGAGCATGAAGCGTTCGAGGAGTATCTGCAAACGGCATATCAACAAAGCGTGATGCATGAGCTAGGAATTCAAGTCAAACAAACTGGGCAGGGTATGGTGGAACTCACCTTGCCCGTAGGCGAGCGTTTTCATCAAGTTACGGGTGTGGTACACGGCGGGATCCACTTGTTGCTGGCCGAGTCGGCCGCGTCGATACTGACGTCGTTGCACCTGGATCTACGCACGCACTGTGCGTTGGCCATGCAGGTGAGTGCCAACCACATTCGTCCGGCGCGCGGGGGGCTTTTGCGCGCCGTGCCCGCGCTGCTGCACCAGGGTCGCGGCACGTGCGTGTGCAACGTGGATATTTTTGACGAAGAAAGCAAACTGGTGAGCACCGCCCGCGTGACGTTGCTGGTGCGTCCGTTGGGAGAGAAAGGCCAATACGAAGCTGATTTCGAAAACGCAAGGTGGACAAGACGGGCCGAGTTTGAGAGCGCCCGAGAAAGACGTCCCGATCGTTTTGCCGCAAGAGGCTCTTCGGACCGTTTTAGAGGACCGCGCGATGATCGTGGGCCAAGAAGAGACTCGTTCCGGCGGTCCGAGGAATCGCCGTGGCGTGGAGGAGACCGATCTCCAAGAAGGGGACCGCCCGATCGCTTTGGGTCTTCGCGGCGTGATGATCGTCCGATGAGAAGAGATGCATTCGACCGTTCCAGAGGATCATCGCGGCATGGAGGGGAGCGATCTCCAAGGAGAGGGCCGTCCGACCGTTTTGAATCTTCACGGCATGACGATCGTCCGATGCGACGAGAGTCCGAGGGTCGTTTTGGGCCGGGAAGACGCGGCAACGGTCGTTCCCACCGGGGCGATCGTCGTGATCGCAAGTAACCTAGGAGGAGGAATTATGAGTTATTAATTATGAATTATGAGTGCTTAAACATGACGGAAGAAACTCATAATTCATAATTTATAATTCATAATTAAAAAATGGAACGCTTTTTCAACACGGCCGGACCGCTGAATCTGGCCAAACACTATGGATTGGAC
>JBCCEG010000180.1:0-3965 GCA_039030455.1 Myxococcota bacterium
GTGCTTTCAAGTCAGTCTTGGTGTACGCTCCCAGCTGACATCGTCGCATAGCGACTTCATTTTACCTTGCTTCGCCTGGAAGGCGAGGGATTTCCACCATCCCCGATGGAGACATTAAAAAGGAACACCTGTCATGCCACACCCACCTCTAGATCCCGTCGCCTTTTACCGCTGTTTCTCCCAAAGGGTGCAAGCAAGCCGAGACCGAGTCAAACGGCCCCTGACCCTGACGGAAAAAATTCTGCTGGCGCACATCCACCGCGCGGGGTTGCCGCGTGACTTTGCCGCCGCGCCTTCCGCCGACGCAAATCTAGCGGACGGTGAGTACGTCGATCTGTACCCCGACCGGGTGGCGTTGCAGGATGTCACGGGCCAGATGGTGTTGCTGCAACTTTTGAGCACCAATCGACGTCGCGCGGCGGTGCCGTGCAGTCTGCACTGCGATCACCTGATTGCGGCGCGACGCGGCGCCGGACCTGATTTGCGGGGAGCACGGCGGCGGCACAAAGAGGTCTATGACTTTTTAACCGCCGCGTGCCAAAAATACGGCATCACGTTTTGGCAACCCGGCAGCGGCATCATCCACCAGGTAGTCCTCGAGCGCACGGCCTTCCCGGGGGCTTTGATCATCGGCACCGACTCCCACACGCCCAACGCGGGCGGTTTGAGCGCGCTAGCTATCGGCGTGGGCGGTGGCGACGCCGTGGATGTGCTGGCGGGGGGAGCGTTTAATCTGGCTTGGCCCAAGGGGATCGGCGTGCGGCTCACCGGCCGTTTGCAAGGGTGGAGCTCGCCCAAGGACATCATTCTCAAACTCATGGGCGTGTTGGGTGTGCGAGGCGGCACGGGATGCGTCGTGGAATTTTTCGGCCCCGGCTGCGCAAATCTATCGGCCACCGGACGCGCCACCATCACCAACATGGGCGCCGAACACGGCGCCACCACTTCCGTGTTTCCCTACGACGCGGCCGCGGCGGCCTATCTGTACGCCACCGATCGAAAGGCAGTCGCCGATGCCGCCGACACGTGCGCGGCGGACTTGCGGGCGGACGACGCGGTGTTGCAAGAACCCGATCGCTACTACGATCGTGTGATCCACTTAGACCTAGACACACTGCAACCTCACATCGCGGGGCCCCACTCGCCCGACAAAACCCGACCCATAAAACAGTTGAAAGAAGAGGTTCGGCGGGAGCGGTATCCCGACAAACTCTCGGTCGCCCTCATCGGCAGCTGCACCAACAGCTCCTACGAAGATCTAGGGCGCGCGGCCCATGTGGCCAAGCAGGCCGCCGCGCGCGGACTGAAAAGCAAGGTGCCGCTTTATGTCACGCCCGGCAGCGCGGGCGTCCGCCAAACCGCCAAGCAGGCCGGTTACATCCGCGCGCTCGAGGCGATCGGCGCCACCGTCTTGGCCAACGCCTGCGGACCCTGCATTGGCCAGTGGCACCGCGCCGACCCCGGCGCCAACGGGCCCAACAGCATTTTGAGCTCTTACAATCGCAACTTTCCCGGGCGGAACGACGGCCAACGCCATACCTTGTCGTTCTTGGCCAGCCCCGAAGTGGTGACGGCCATGGCCCTGTTCGGCCGCCTGTCGGCCAATCCGCTGACCGACACGCTCACCGCGCCCGACGGCGCGACCGTGCATTTGTCACCCCCACAAGCCGAAGCGCTGCCCAAACGGGGACTCCGGTTGAGCACCGCCGGACACGTCGATCCACCACGAGACGGCACGAACATTCAGGTGGTGATCCAACCCGACTCCGATCGCCTGGCGCCGTTAAAACCCTTCCCTCCCCGGGACGGCAAGGACTTTCACGGGCTGCCCGTGCTGCTTAAGGCCGTTGGCAAATGCACCACCGACCACATTTCGCCCGCGGGCGCATGGCTGCGCTATCGCGGCCACCTCGACAAGATCGCCGACAATACCTACCTAGGCGCGGTCAACGCCTTTACGCCCAAGCCGGGCACGGGGGTGGATGTGACTCAACCCTCCTCACCACCGCAACTGCTGAGCACGCTGGCGCGAGACTACAAAGCCAAGGGCATGGGGTGGCTTGTGGTAGGCGATACCAACTTTGGCGAGGGGTCTAGCCGCGAGCACGCGGCCATGCAGCCACGCCACCTGGGGTGTTGCGCCATCATCGCCCGCGGCTTCGCGCGCATTCACGAGGCGAATTTGAAAAAACACGGCGTGCTGCCGCTAATCTTCGACGACGCCGCGGACTACGACAGAGTCCAAGCACTTGATCGCGTCGACGTGCCGGAGCTAGCCGAACTCGCGCCCGACAAACCCGTGGATGTGATCCTGCGCCATACCGACGGCACACACGAGCGCATTGTCTGCCGACACACGCTTTCCGACCAGCAAATTCAATGGTTCCGCGCGGGGTCGAGCTTGAATTTTTTGACAAGATGGGAAAACGATACCGCGAAGTCGCCATCCATGTCATAGTAATAACACAAGGCGTTGACGGGGAGGTTTCGCGATGAAAAAGATCATCTTTCTGGACATCGACGGCGTGTTGCAGCCGGGGTACAAGCAGGATCGGTTCGAACACGATCTCAAAGCGGACAAAGAGGCACTGGCGGCGCAAGACCCAAGGTACGAGAGTGTCGGCCGCTACGATCTGGGCGCCGTCCGCTACGACTGGAACAAGCAGGCCGTGGAACGCCTCCGCTGCTTGTGCGAACAAACGCAAGCCCAAATCGTCATCTCGTCGGCCTGGCGAGAGACTAAATCCTTGGAGCAATTACAGCTGCTGTTTCGGCTGCACGGGTTGGACTCCTACGTGATCGACAAAACGGTGGACGACGAACGCCCCTATACCAAAACCGAGTACACACGAAGGGATGCACAGATCAAGTTGTACCTGGACCAGCACAAGGATATCGACGCCTTTGTGGTGATCGACGACAGCTATGTGTCGGAATTGGAAGGGACATTTCCCAGGGAATTCGTTCGGTGCTACCACATATTCGATACAGTTCGCTATCGGCTGGCGCTGCACATCCTTCAGCTGCCCCATCGGGATCTCGCGCGGTCCGAGGCCGTGTTACTGTTTAACCGCCTACGCGATAACGACCCTACGTTGACCAAGGCCGACTTCCGCGCCGAGGAGATCGACATGGCGCGGCGGCACCACAAATGGTCCATGGAGATATTCATGGAAAAATTCCGCGAGGCTCTGCGAAAAAACACTCACCTGGAATCCCTCAAGATGACCGAGCTGTTCTACGACGAGTACCCCGGCGCGCACCCTAGCAAGTTGCCCGAAGAACTCATCGAGGCCGTCATGGAAAATACATCCCTGAAACATCTGGATATTTCCAATGAAAACTTGAAAGAAGTTTATGCTATATTCGGCATGCTGGAGGCCTTGCAAAAACGCAAACCGCCCCTGGAAACCTTGAAAACAGGGCTGAAGAATGAATGATGAATTATGAGTTATGAGTTATGAATTACAATAAGAATTCATAACTCATCATCTCCGTCGCTGTCCGATATCCGACCATCCGGCAAATCCTAGGAATCCGAGTACCAGCACCAGCAGCAGCCCCTGGGTGTGATTCGCCTCGCTGAGTAACGACCAGCGGCAGGCTAACAAGCTCAACGTTGATCCCGCCGCGACAAACCCGACCCCGCCGACAATCCATGCCGCCGGCGCACGGCGCGCGCGCCAAAACGGTCCCAAGGCCGCCGCCAGCCCCGCGAACAACGTGAACAGCGCGCACAGCGCCGGCACAACATCGCCAAAACGGGCATAGGGGGTGATCTCGGTGACCAGGGGAATGTCGGCGACTACCACGGCGTCTTCATAAAGCCGTGTCGGCCGGTGTACCCTGCCCCGCGCGTCAACCCATGCCGACACACCGGTGTTGGCCGCGCGCGCATAGACGCGGCCCAGTTCTGTCGAACGCATCACATACATACCCAAATGCTGAAACGTCGCCGACGACAC
>JBCCEG010000181.1:0-3962 GCA_039030455.1 Myxococcota bacterium
AGCAGGAATCCACTGAAAAAGTGCCAAAAAGCGGATCCGATGGGTTTTTGGAAGGCCCCTTTCGCGGGGATGACAAAAGAGGGCGTGAAAGTAGCGGAAAGAGCCATTTTCTCGACTTTGGTCGAGTCCTGAACATTTGTGTCCAAAGTTTAGCCTTTCGCAGGGATGACAGAGTGGGCCGGAATGGCACTTTACCCTGTCACCCCTGCTCTTTCTGTTGTCACCCCCGCGAAAGCGGGGGCAGGGGCAGGCTCCGGCGGGGGGCAACAAAAAAGCGTACACTTCCCCTGTCATTCCCGCGAAATTCGGGGTCCCCGAAAAGTATTTGTGCGAAGCATAAAACTTTTTGGGGTAAAAAGCAGGAATCCATGAAAAAATCAGAAAAACGCGACGTCGCTGACTTTTTGGAAATCCCCTTTCACGGGAATGACAAGGAGGAGGCACATCCTGCGGTTGACCGTGCGCAGCGCTCACACCGGCGGAGGCTGCGGCTAGCAAAGCCGCTCTGCGGCCCACCAGGGTTCGGCGTTGAACCAGGTGCGCTGGCGCTTGGCGTATTGGCGGTGGCGAATGATCACGCGCTCCAGAGCCTGTTGACGGCTCAGGCGGCCGTCAGACCACGCCAAGGCCTCCTCGTAGCCCATGGTTCGGGTCAAAGGGTGGGAATCCCCCAAACGCCGGCGCAACGCACACGCTTCTTCCACCAATGCTTCGCCGACCATCCAGTGCGCCCGCCGGGCAATCCGTTCGTTGAGCTCTTCCTTGCCAACCCGCAACAGCAGCCAACGGGCCCGTACACGCCCCGGACGGACCCGCCAGTCGGGTCGCACGACACTGGGTTTCTCGCCGGTGCGCTCGTGGATCTCCAACGCGCGCACCACCCGCACGCTATCTTGGGGATCAATCCGCCGTGCCGTTGGAGGATCGATGTTCCGGAGCCTGTCGTGCAGCCAGCAAGGGCCGTGCCGCAACAGCTCTTGCCGCAGTCGCGCGCGCAATGCGTTGTCCGCGTCGGGCGCGGAGTCCAAACCGATCCGCCAAACACGCAGGTATAAACCCGTGCCACCCACGAGAATCGGCAGCCTGCCGCGCGCGCGCACCTCGCGCACGATCCGGTCCGCCTCTTGGACAAAACGCGCCACGTCGTACCCTCGCGCGGGGTCCTGGACATTGTAACCGTGATGGGGAACAAGACGCTTCTGCGCCCGCGTGGGCGAAGCGGTGCCGATGGTCATACCAACGTACACTTGCCGGCTGTCGGCGCAGATCAGCTCCCCGTTCAACCGTTGTGCCAATTCCAACGCCAACCGGCTCTTGCCCGACCCCGTGGGTCCCGCCAGCACAATAGGGAGATCGGGGGGGATCTGGGCCAAATCGGCCGGCCGCTTTTCTTGGGAATCAAGAATCAATTTGAACCCGCCAAAAAGAAGAATCCAACACGCTGTTTTGCCCGCGGTCGTAGAGACGCGATTAATCGCGTCTCTACATGGATTCCGGCCTGCGGGGACTTCCAAAAACCCATCGGAGTCACTTTTCGCCGGCGTGGGCCCCCTTTTGTCATCCTGAGTGTTGCGACAGCGACGCGAAGGATCTCCTCACCGATCGGGGTTTTGGGGAGATCCTTCCTCACTCCGTTCGTCAGGATGACAGAAAGAAATTTGCGCCGTCCGTCGGCCTCGGTACCTTTTTGGAAGTCCCCCTGCGCGGGAATGACAAAGTGGAGCATGGGGACTACAGAGGAAGGGGCATTCCCGCTCTCTTCACCTCGCTCGAATCGGCCGCGAAATCCTCCACGGTCAATTGGGGGTAGCTCTGCCACCCATGTAGATCAAAATGCCACCACTCGGTGGCAAAGGGCTCGAATCCGTGTTTGATCATCACCCTGTCAAGCATGCGTCGGTTGGCCCAAATCTGCATGTTTTCACTCTGGGAATCCCGATGCGCTCGCTCGGTCATCTCGTCAAAACCGGTGGGCATGGCCACCTCATACTCCACCTCGTGGGTGAGAAAGTCGAGCGCCACGAGCGTGACGTCCACGGCCGTGCCCCTGGTGTGGCGGGCATTATTGGGATCCGCCACGTAACGAGGATCGGAGATAACTTGCCACAACGCCCGTTGTGCCGAAGGAGGGCGGTAGGCATCAAAGATCTTCAGGCCTGAATTCCCCCGGCGCAGTTCCGCCTGCACGCGCGCCAACGGCTCGGCCGCGTCACGGTGAATCAAACACATTGGTTCCCGGTAAAGGGGATGCCCGGCAATGTTCTCCCGCGTCGCGTAGCGAATATCCAACACAATACTGGGATCAATCTCGGCGACGTTGACCAACGGGGAATCAGCGATCGTCACTGCTCTAGCCCCTGCCCAACTTGGATAAACACGTGGGGAGAAGGGCATCTCGCAATCTCAGACAAAGCCCTGCTTCGAGCAAGTAGGGGTCGGAGAAACTGGGTTTGGTGATGAAGTCGTCCGGCAGGTGCTGTAATACAAGATCCCACAGTCGCTCTTGTTCGGCCTTGGCCCAAGACACAAATTTGTTCGATGCAATCCCATTCCATGCTTCCATGCTCACCTCCTCAATAACATCCGCGGCGTGCTGAAAGCGGGATCTATCGAAAAGCCGCGACACCGACGGCTCGCCAAGGGAAGCATTCAAAAAACCACTAAATCTACTCTTCGCTAACTCTTCAATGGATTCCTGCCGGAGTTTATCCTCGCGAATGCGGGGACCCAATAACGACAAAAAGAATGCACGTTTAGGGTTCGACTGCAACATGAGGTGAAAACGAAAATCCACGCGCGGCAACCAGTCTAACCGGAATTTCGACCTCTTGACCCATGCGGCGTCACGGCCAGCGCGCAAGCGAGATGGAATTCGATCTTCTCCCCGGGCGGCCCACGAGAAACTTCCCAAGGTCCAAACAACAAGAGCAACCGCGCAAGCGTGTTTCAAACGCATCTCAATTTCTCCGGGCTCCACGAGCGAAAAATTCTCTCCAAGCTACGTCCCGCCCAAACGCTCGATCTCCGGCAGCGACAACCCCGTGGCCGCCGCGATCGCCGCGGGGTCCATGCCGGACCGCAGCAGGTTGCGAACGAGGGTGCGTCTTTCTTCCTCGCGGCCTTCCTCGCGGCCTTCCTCGCGTCCTTGCCTGCGGCCGTCGCCGTAGGTGGACTCATAGAAGCTGGCGCGGTCGCGCAAACTTTCTAGGTAACGTTCGTATTCTTGGCGTTCGCTACCCGAAAGCTTGAGCACGTTGAGTTTTTCGGCGGCCTCCTTCAACCCCCTGGCACGGTAGTTCTCGGGCAATTTTTCGTTCTTCAAAAAGTACACCCACTCGTCTAGATTGTTGCGCGTTTCGTGGTCAAAACTATTGACCCGCAAAATGTAATATTCTGGGTAGACGTCCTCGACCGTCCTCTTGTGATACAGCTCTTCTTCGCGCGGCGACAGCGTCAAAAGCTTGTGCGTGTGGATGCCCTCGAATCGGGCGGTACCGTGGTACACGTAATCATCTCCCTGCCCCAGATCGAAGTAGGCTACGGTCACGGAGATGACCTTTTTGATGTTTTTGTACTTCTCCCCCTCGCCGATGCTTTCAACGACGGCCTTGCATGTGCCGAAGAGGATGCGGCTGAGATAGTCCACCTGCCTGTCGCATTGCACCTCGACGATGACGCGTTCACCGGTTTTGGTGGCCACCATGATGTCCACGCGGTTGATTTTGTCCTTTTCGGCTTTCTTGTTGCTCTCGCTTTCCAAGATCTCCAGGATTTTGATGTCCATGCCGGTGAGTTCGGACAGAAAGCCTTCCAGCACATCAAAGTTGGCTTTGTCGCGCAAAATGTGCTTGATGGCCCAGTCGAACCGGATCAGTTGCCGTTGCCGCATCGCGTTGCTTCCTCCCTGACAGCATTTTATCAGAAAAGCTCCGAGGGCGATGGCGGACGAATTTCTTCTAACG
>JBCCEG010000182.1:0-3937 GCA_039030455.1 Myxococcota bacterium
GTGCCCGAAATCGAGGAGGCGTTTGCCGTGCTGGAGGAGATCGGTCTGGACCGGCACGAGCTGGAGCTGTATCGCAAGGTGGACATGGCGCGGCGCGACCGCGCCTCGCAGCTAGAAACCAGTTACGACAAGGGGCACAAAAAAGGCGTTGCCGAGGGCGAGCGGCGGGAAAAACAGCGCATCGCCCTGGAAATGCTATCCTCGGGCATGGACGCGGGTACCGTTGCCAAAATCACCGGTTTACCCCCCGCGAAGATCGGCGAGCTGCGCGATGAACGAGATAGACACTCATGATGCAACTGGTATTGCTAGGCCCTCCCGGCGCTGGCAAGGGCACGCAAGCCAAGCTCATTGAACAACACTTCGGGCTCGTGCACATGAGCACGGGCGATGCGCTGCGGCGGATTCAAGCCGATCCTTCTCACCCGTTAGCCGATGCACTGCGACAAATCCTGCGAACAGGCCAATTGGTGCCCGACGATGTAGTGATGCAAGTGGTCCGTGATCGTCTGCGGGAACCGAACCGCGGCAACGGGTATGTGCTTGATGGTTTTCCGCGAACGGTTCCTCAAGCCGAAATGCTTGAAAGTCTTTTGCACGGCACCGGCCAACGACTCACGGGTGTCGTTTCCTTGACCGTCGCCACGGAAACCTTGGTACAACGACTCAGCACGCGTTGGAGCTGCCCACAATGCGGCATGGTTTACCAACGCCAAACCCAGGCTCAACCAAACACATGCACCAAAGACAACCAATCCTTGATTCGCCGTTCGGATGACGATCCAAACGCCGTGCGGCGGCGCCTCCGCGTCTTTGCACGGCAAACGGCTCCTCTTGAGTCATTTTACGCACAACGGGGACAGCTCTACCGTGTGGACGCCCAAGGCATCGTTCAAGAGGTTTGGCAACGGGTGCAACAACAGCTAAATCGATTGTCCGAGCAACCCCGCTTGCACCTTCGGCAAGGAATTGGTAAAAAGGAGGCAGTGAGAGAAAAACGCCCCTTGGATTGAGTGGAGCAAAAAGACGATGAAAGTGCGAGCCTCTGTGAAACGCATGTGTGAGTCCTGCAAGGTCATTCGCCGTAAGGGAGTGGTACGCGTCATTTGCAAAAACGTTCGGCATAAACAGCGCCAAGGGTAAGGACAATTCATGCGGTCAAACACAGGAAAATAGATCATGGCACGTATCTCAGGAGTTGATCTTCCCGCCAATAAACCGTTGGCAATTGCACTAACGTACATCCACGGTATCGGCCCCGCGCGATCAAAAAAAGTTCTGGCGCGTGCGCGAATCGCCACAACGAAAAGGACCGACACATTATCGGAAGAAGAAATCGCCAACGTCCGATCGGCCATTACGTTTAAGGTGGAAGGTGATCTGCGACGGGAAGTCACCGAAAACGTGCGCCGCCTCATGAATGTGGGTTGTTACCGCGGCCTGCGGCATCGCAACGGTTTGCCTTGCCACGGCCAGCGCACTCATTCCAATGCAAAAACGTGCCGCAGGACAAGGAAGGGCGCACGTAAGTAAATAGAGTAAGGAAAACAGGCAAAAGATATGGCAGAAACACGAGGAAAAAAGCGAGCTAAGAAAAATATTCCGCACGGTATCGCCTACATATACACATCATTCAACAATTGCATCGTGACCTTTACCGATCCAAAAGGAAACGCGGTTTCTTGGTCTACATGCGGAACGCGGGGATTCAAGGGATCCAAAAAAGGCACGCCGTTCGCGGCACAGGTGGCCGCCGAGGAAGCTTCGCGCAAAGCCAAGGATCACGGGATGCGTTCCGTGGAAGTGAATGTTAAAGGACCAGGCGCCGGCCGCGAATCGGCGGTCCGCGGCATCGCGGCGACGGGAATACGCGTGCAATCCATTCGAGACATCACACCGGTCGCTCACAACGGGTGCCGGCCCCCCAAAAAACGTCGTGTATGAGTGCTAAACCCCCAACCCCTTTACACAGGAGAAAGAAGCAATGATCCAGCAAAGCGAGTTAGAGCTTATTCGTCCCAAAAGCTTGGCAGTGGACCATGAGACCCTGACACAAACCTACGGGCGATTCACTGTCGAGCCTTTGGAAAAAGGTTATGGCGTCACGCTTGGCAACTCCTTGCGGCGCATTTTGCTGTCGTCACTGCCGGGTGCCGCTATTATCACCGCGCGCATCGAAGGGATGCAACACGAATTTTCCTCGCTTTCACACGTTCGCGAAGATGGTTCCGACATTGTGTTGAATTTGAAGCAAGTCAAACTCAAGCTGCAAGAAGGATCACGACGGACCGTCTCAGTGCAAAAGAAAGGTCCCTGCCAGATACTCGCCCGAGATATTCAAGCACAAGGCGTCCTAGTCCTTAATCCCGACCATCCTATCTGTACAGTCGCCGATGGAGGGACTTTCCGCGCCGAGTTGACCATCGCCACCGGACGCGGCTACATGCCTTCCAAGGAGTTCGGTGATGACGATGACAAACCCGTTGGGACATTGGCGCTAGATGCTCTATTCAGCCCTATTCAGCGTGTTAACTACAATGTCACGAATGCCCGTGTCGGCCGGCGTACCGACTACGACAAACTCTTGCTGGAGATTTGGACAGACGGCTCACTCTCGCCTCAGACAGCTTTGGAAAGCGCGGCGCGGATTCATCGCGATTACCTTTCAGTCTTCGCCACCGCGGATACCAAGGAAGAAATTTATCTCCCCGAGCTCCAAGACAAACAAGCCCTGACGGGCAAACATTTGCTTCGTCCTGTTGAAGAACTCGATCTATCCGTTCGATCAGCACATTGTTTAGCCAACGCCGGTGTTCGTCTCGTGGGTGATCTGGTACAACGCACCGAAAACGAAATGATGAAAACGAAAAACTTCGGACGCAAGAGCTTAAAAGAAATCAAGGAAGCATTGTCACAAATGGGCTTGTCGCTTGGCTTGCAACTGCCACCTTCGGCTTGGCCGCCCAAAGAGGAAGATCTGGAGCAAATCAACCGGAAAACAGAAAACGGCGCTCCGGCCAAAAAGGCCTAGCCGAAGAAGTATGCGCGAGGAGGATTTAGCATGCGCCATCAAAAACGCACCCATAAACTCAATCGTTCGCCTTCACATCGGCAAGCGCTGTGGAGCAACCAGGCAACAGCGTTGCTGCGACACGAATCCATTCGAACCACCCTTGCCAAGGCCAAAGCGCTCCGCGGCGTGATAGAGCCTTTGGTTACCTTAGCCAAAAAAGGAACGCTACACGCGAAGCGCCTAGCTCACCGCCGCATTCGCGATCAAGAAATGCTCCATAAGCTCTTCGGCGAGATTGGGGCACGCTTCCAGAATCGGGCGGGAGGTTACACGCGCGTGCTCAAAAGCGGTTTCCGTCGTGGCGACAATTCCCCCATGGCCGTCATTCAATTCGTCGGCCCGCAAGACAAACGCTCCGAGAGCAAGCAAAATAAAACGCCGCAAGCAACGACGACGGACCCGGACGCAGCGGCGCGAATCGTCGAGGCGGTAGAAGAATCCCCCGATAAATCGAAGGAATTGCCCGAAGCCGCGCAAAGCAAAACCGAAACGCCGCTGTCTACGCAATCGGACGGGGACTGATTTCGTTCGTTTCGCCATTGTTGAGGCGCGCGCGAGACAGCAGCGACTCGTGTTACTCTACGGGTAGGAGGGGAAATCCATGGCGAAAAACACCGGCGGGCCTTTTTTCGACCCCACCAACGACGTGGCCTTTCGCAAGCTGTTCGGCGACAAAAAGCACAGCGCGGTGGTCATCGACTTCTTAAACGCGGCGCTAGGGTTCAAGGGCCAAAAACGCATTGCCCGCATCGACAGCCTGGGCGAGCATCAGCTGCCGCCGGAGCACCAGACCAAGGAAACCATTCTCGATGTCCACTGCCGCGACCAGCGGGGGCACTCCTACATCATCGAGATGCAAAACAA
>JBCCEG010000183.1:0-3884 GCA_039030455.1 Myxococcota bacterium
AGCGCAACGGGCCGCCGAACTGACCGACGATCATAAAAAGCTCGCGCAAGCCGCGTTACAGCAGATCAAGGACAAAAAGTATCACGCCAAGTATCTGGGAAAAGGAAAGCCCGTCACGCTGGTGGGGTGTGTCTTCACCGTCAACACCATGCAGGGCCGTCCCGTGCGGCAGGTGACGGCGTGGGTCAGTGAGGAATTATGAATGATGAATTAGTAATTATGAGTTCATTTTTCCATTATTTTTAAGAGTGCATAATTCATAATTTTTCCTAAATGACAACAGGCCGAATCCAAGCTATGCTTTGGAGCAGGCGGGGTGAGGACGCTCGGGGCAAGTTGAATTCTTCACATCGTTGCCTAGAATAAAGGTGGTTTGGCTGGGAGGGATCCCAATCCCCTTGTGGCGATTCCAATGACAAAGGGCGTGTAAATTATGCTTTCCATGTTAGGTGTGGTGCGGCGCGAACTGGCGTCGTACTTCAACTCACCGGCCGCTTACATTGTCATGGGTTTTTTCTTGCTCATTTTGGGGTATTTGTACTTCAGCACGTTTTTTTTGGTGGGTCTTGCCTCCATGCACGGCTTTTTTACGGTGGCGCCCATGTTGTTCGTGGTGTTTGCTCCCGCCATCACCATGCGCTCCATTGCCGAGGAAAAGAAAACCGGCACGATTGAGATGCTGCTGACGTTGCCCATCTCCGACGGCAAGGTGGTCGTCGCCAAGTTTCTGGCCGCGCTGCTGCTCGTGATCATCGGCTTGGCGTTCACCATTCCCCATCTGATCACCACGGCCAAGCTGGCCGCGCCGGGCATGACCATGGACTTGGGGCCGGTGGCCGGTGGCTACGTGGGGTTGGTGTTGCTAGCCTCGAGCTTTTTGTCGCTGGGGCTTTTGGCCAGTTCTCTCACGAGCAATCAGATTGTGGCGTTCATCATTGGGCTGGTGTGTTGCTTTTTCTTTTACTTTGTCGACAAGGTCGCCATGTTAGTGTCACCCGGCACCGCTGTCATCTTTGAATACCTGTCGGCGGATTACCATTTTGGTAACATTGTTCGGGGTGTTATCGACTCGCGCGACGTCGTCTATTACTTGTCGCTAACCGGCGTGAGCTTGTGGTTAACACTGTGCTCATTGCGGGGGGCTCGAGGTTAGAGAGAGAATCAATGCGCGTTTCCATTCGGCCTTCCGGCATCATTACCACTTTGGCGCTGCTTTTGAGTGTGATCTTCATCAACTTGTTGTCGTTGCGGGCGTTCGTGCGATTTGATTTGACCGAGGATGGCAAATACACTCTGGCGGATGTCTCGCGCGCAACCGTGGCGACGTTGGAAGACGTCATGGTGGTCCACGCATACTTTAGCCGTGACTTGCCCAGCCCCTACGCCGGTTATGCCCGCTACGCGCGGGACTTGCTGGAGGAGTATAGGCTGGCCTCCAACGGCCGTTTCACGTTTGCCATCGTTGATCCAGCGCGGGAGGAAACAAAGTCTGACCGCTCAAAAAAGCAGCAGCAGCGACGGGACGTTTTTGGTCGACTAGTGCGTGAGCCCACCAGCGTAGAGTTGGACTTGGCGTCTCTTGGCGTGCAGCCGGTGCAAGTGCGTGTGATCGAAGACGACGCGCACAAACTTAAGCAAGTGTACATGGGGCTGGTCATTCGCTACCGGGGCAAGCATGAAACCGTTGGCGTGGTGCAAAACATAGGCGGGTTGGAAAAGGAAATGACAGTGCTCATGCGCAAGCTCACGCGGGAGCGAGCGCCGGTGTTGGGCATTATGGACGAATCCGGCGGTATGCGCACGGGCAAGTTCCGCGAGCTGATCGCCCAGAGTGTCGATATCAAGGATCTGGACCCGCGCGACGCAAAGCCGATTCCCGATGACGTGGACGCGTTGCTATTCATGGGCAAGGCACATATGGTTCCCCAACATACGGTGCAGCTGATTGACGCCTTTTTGGCCAACGGCCACAACGCCACGTTTTTGTTGGATCCCTTTGACGTGAATCTGGGAATGCTCACCGCATCTTCGGTATTTAGGAGCGCCTCGGGAGCAGGGGGGCTATATCCGTTGTTGCAAAGCTATGGTATTCGGATAGGGCGTCAGCTGGTTGCCGACGTCAAGTGCGCCAACATCCCCGTGCAAGAACAGCAAGGCGGCGTTGTGTTAAGCCGTTCGGTGCCTTATCCGTTCGTGCCCGATCTAGCGGATTTCGAGGCTAAAAGTCCGATTACGCGTCGGTTGCAGGGCGTGATGTGGCCTTTTGCCGCCGCCGTGCACACGCAAGATGTTCCCACGAGCTTGAGCGCCATCGTGTTGGCCCGCTCCGGCGCCAAAAGTTGGTTGGAGAACGAGCCGTTTGACATCAATCCGCGGCGGAATTGGAATCTTCGGTCCGTGGAAGTGGACGGCCCTCATCCGTTGTTGGTGCAGGTGCAAGGGAAGTTCCCAAGCCGCGCCCTGCCGTTGTCGGGCACGAGCACCGATACGGACTTGGCGCGCATTGTGGTGGGCGGCACATCGGCGATTTTGTGGGATCCCTTCGTGGAGTCCGAGGCCAACGCCAATTTGGCCATGAACCTGGTGGACGCCATGGTGGCCGAACAGGGGCTGTTGGATATGCGAACGCGCGACTTCATCGACGTTCCCTTGCGGCAAGATTTGCAGGGAGCTGATCGAAACCTCCTTAAGTACGGCAACATCATCGGCGCGCCGCTTGCGTTGATTCTCATTGGGCTGTTTCGCTGGAGCTTGCGTGAGTTGTACCGCAAAACCATTCGCGTCAAGTTGCTAGACCCCACTAAGCGCAACAAGCGCGATCCCAGCATTCTGCTGTAATTGTAAAAGGAGGATAGGGGCGTGGCGTTAACCCATTCCGAATCAGGCAGCATCGGAGATTCCATGCCTTCTTTCACATTGCAGGGTGTGGAGAGCGTAGAGGGGGATTCTCGTTCCTACTCCGCCGGCGATTTTTTGAGGCAGAGCAAGGCGGTGTTGGTGGCTTTCATCTGCAATCACTGCCCTTACGCGCGGGCGATTGAGGACCGGTTGATTGCGTTGGCGCGCGCCTATTCCAGGGATCAATTGAGTGTGGTGGGGATCTGCTCCAACGATGCATCACAGTATCCGGAAGATGCGCCTAAGGCGCTGCTTTTGCGCTGGCGTGAGAAGAATTATGGGTTCCCTTACTTGCTGGACACAGACCAAGAGGCCGCGCGCGCTTTTGGCGCGGTGTGTACGCCGGATCTCTTTCTGTTCAAAAGCAAGGATCGCGTCTTGTACTATCACGGTCGGCTAGACGACAACTGGAAGGATCCGGCGGCGGTCACCAAGCATGACTTGAAGGAAGCAATCGACGGGCTGCTGGCGAGCAAACCGCCGCCTCGGGAACAACACCCCTCCATCGGCTGCTCCATCAAGTGGAAAGGAGAGCCAAAAGAGTCTTTGTAGATCTGTTTGCGCAAAACGGGCAGGTGGAGACAGGGACGTGAAGATTTTCGCCGCGCAAGGAGCATTCACTCCGGCCGCGACAAGCGTTCGATGTCCGATAGTGACAAACCGACGGCCGCCGCGATTGCCTTAACATCCATGCCGGATTTGAGCAGGTTGCGAACAAGGGTGCGCCTCTCTTCCTCGCGGCCTTTTTCCCAACCCTTCTTCTCCCCCTCGGCCAGGCCGTGCTTCAGGCCTTGCTTCTCCCCCTCGGCAACGCCTTTTTTGTGTCCCTTGTCGTAACTGGTTTCCAGCTGTGAAGCGCGGTCGCGCCGCGCCATGTCCGCCTTGCGATACAGCTCCAGCTCATGCCGGTCTAGGCCGATCTCCTCCAGCACCGCGAACGCCTCCTCGATTTCGGGCACCGCCCGCAACGTCGCCGGAATGCGGCC
>JBCCEG010000184.1:0-3859 GCA_039030455.1 Myxococcota bacterium
TGCAACAGGGCATGCAACAGGGCATGCAACAAGGTGAACTCAACAAGGCCCTGGAGATCGCGCGCAATCTGCTGAGCGAGCGTATCCCCCTCGCGACAATCGCCAAGGTGACCCGCCTGCCCCGCAAAAAGCTGACCGAGCTGCGCGGCAAGAAGAGTCCGTGAAAGCCCTCTAGGAAAGCCATGTCGAACCACGCGGGCAGTTACATGCTGAACCACGTTTGCATCTCCTTGAGGAGAAACGTGTCTTTGAATCGTTGGGAAAGAAAAAAACGGCGGAGGTGATCAAAAAAATTCTGGAAATCGCACCGTGGGAGTGGGACTGCAACAACGGTGAAATCCTTGGTAATGGAATCGGACGACGGCGATGGCCACGATGGAGTTTGCAAGATTTGTGAAGCAAGACCTGAATTCTCCCAGGGTGCATCCGGCTAACAACCCAAACAAATACTCCCGATCCCCCGCTTGTTGTTCCCAACATGGGGAAACGGATTTTTCTAGTCTGGGTTTGCACCGTCCTGCTGGGCTTTGGCGCATGCGCCTGTGCGTGGGCGCACTGGCTGATGCGACGCATCGACCCCACCGAGTTCAGCGGGGCGTATCCGTTCCTGCCCGCGCCGCCGGTCCAACGCGATGTGCCGCTGCAACAGCTTCTCGCCGCGCTGCAATCGCCCGACAGCAAGATTGTCCTCGTCGGCGCGCGGGGCATCGGCAAAACCATGCTGTTGCGCGCCCTCTCCAACTACAACCACACCAAAACACTCGACAACAGAACCGTTGTCCTCATCCACACCGACCGCTTGATTCACCGAGCGCGCGGCGGTAACGAGGAACAATACACGGAGCTGCTACGGCGAGCGATGGATCATTGGGTCAAGCGTCTCGGCCCGCGCGTCGTCTTCGCCATCGACGACGCCCATTACGCCCTGTCGTCCAAACAAGAACAACACCCGTTCCTCCAAACCCTGTTGCAAGCCCCCTACCCTGTTGTATTGGCCGTCACGGACGAGGCATACGGCGCTGTCATTCGTTCCCACATCGACCAAGCAGCACCCGAGGGGCCACGCCAGGTTGTGTTACGTCACCCTTCCCACGGTGAACTGCGGCGGATGGTTGTTCTCGCCGCTCGTTACTTGGACCGACAATACCGCGTCACCATCACCGGCGAGGCTATTGATCACGTCGTCTTTCTCGCCGTGCACGCCTTGGATGAACGTCTGGCCGAATCCACCCTGCGCCTGCTGCACGAGGCTTACCGGCGCGTCGCCGAACGCGGCGGTGCCACGGTGGGAACCGAGGATATTGTTCTAACAGTGACACGGCTGGCGTTGTCGGATACAAAGACGAGGTCAAGCGTGCTGCCGCGTCGGATGACCCCCTTCACCTCGCCGCAACGCTACGAAAGCTTTGTGCGGTACCTAGATGCCGTTTCTCAGCTGCGCATGCGGGGTGAAACCGCTCCGTCCGATGTCCCAACGCTGCGCCGATTCCTCAAGAAACCCAACCAATACATCAAGCGGATCGGGCGGGAGATTTAACCGTGATTGTTAGGTTACGTCGGTCTTGTGGCAATTTCGTAGCATGATGCATCATAACATAGTATGCTACAACATGCCTAAACAGATTGTGGTATGATGCATCATGCCGTGTGATGTAGCCGAGCGAGCGATATGACAACGACCAGACGGAAACAACACCGCGCCGGACCCTCGGGAAAAGCAGCTCTCGCGAGTCTTCTTAGACTTTTGCGCCTTACAGAAGAGCAGGCGGACGCGCGCGAGCCGCTTGAGATGATCATCATTGTATTGGCGAGTTTAAAGGGCGGCGTGGGCAAATCACTCGTCGCTATTCTCCTCGTTGAATGGTGCAACCACATGGGGATCCCCGTTGACATCATCGACACCGACCCAGGACAAACGCTGCGGACGTGGGCAGGGGACTGCGAGGGGGAATCACGGTCGGTTGTGCGAGAAGGCGCCCGCTTGGTCGTGGTGGACACAGCGGGCAATAGCGGCGGATGCCTGCCCTGGCTGCGCAAGGCCGCGATCGTTGTCTGTCCGTTCCGGCCCAACTTCGCCGATCTTAGCCGCACAGCCACCTGGTTCGTCGGCCTACCGACCAAACTCCGGCGGAAATTTCTTTTTCTACCCAACGCCGTTGGCGTTTCACAAGAACACAAAAGCGGCATCCAAAGCATCGCCGCGCTGGTCCGACAGCAAAAACAAGGCAGGGTCCTCACCGAGTGCACCCTGCGCAATCGCGACTTTGTTTATCCAGGGGTAAGCAAGGGACTGCCCAGGAACTTTTTCGCGCTTGGTAGCCGTTTTAAAGATGCTCAGCGGGAGGCGGATCTCATGGCGGGCACCATCATGAAAGAACTTGGCGAGAGAGGAAAACATGGCGCGCGGCAATCCCATTAGCAACGTGAAACGCAGTCTCGTCAATAGGAAGCCGCCAACCCCCGTGCGAGCTCGCCCCAAGTCTGTACGCCAACCTTTCCCCGCGCGCTCGCCCGCGAAATCCCAAACGGATGCGCCCATGGCGTACCATGTCTCCATCCGAGTTGACGCCACGCTGCATCAAGCCATTAGCGAGGCCGTTCAATCGGCCAAGCTGGGCGAGGACTTTCACCATGCCAACATCTCTGACTTTATTCGCGAGGCGTTGACCGACTACAAAAACGGCATGAAACTCACGGCTCCCCCGCAAGCGGATCGACAAGTGAAAATCACCTCCGTTTGTCTCACCGCCCCGCTGTACGGCTTTTGGCGGTCCCTGCCTCGCTGGCAACGTCTTGAGATTCTAGGCCGCGCGTTGGAAACGAAGTTGAAGAGGATGTAGTCTGTTGTTGCGCGTCGATCTTTCTCTTTGAGGCGGGCTTGCAGCGCGCCTTTCTGGGATCCCTGGTCTGTCTGGTAAAAACAGGAATCCCCGTCCGTGGAGCGCGCGGGCGGGGGTTTTTGTATTTTGGCGCGCGGGTTACCATAGCGAAATAATAACGAGCGCCGGAGTGATTTTCTCCGGCCAGGCTCTCCTTTCCCTTCCCCTTCCTCAAAGCGGTGTCTTTGCCAAGGAAAGCGAAGATGCAGGGAGACGCCAAATTAGAACCTGTAAAAAAGGTTTTCTCGTCCTGGATGAGGAGTTAGACCCGCTAGAGCTCTACTTTCGGCGCAAGGTCCTGTTTCGGCAAGGGTGCGTCGAATTCAGAAAGAAACGGAACACCACAAAACGGAAGCCCAGAAAACCCCGCCGGAAAATAGGAAAGAAACACCTTCACTCGCTCCAGACCTCGCCAAAACCGGCCATCGTGATTTTTAGCTGTTGGAAGGGTTGACAAGTTTTGTGTTGACCGGAAAGTATGTGTTATTAACAACGTCTTTTGGAAGCCGGATCATGGGGATCTTGAACTTCCGAGACAAACGCAAAACAGAGGAAAAACATCATGAGCCATTCCATACTCGCAAGACTAGGAAAAACATTCCTCTTCTTTCTCTGCCTATTGGCGGCACCTCTCCGGGCCGCGCAAGTTGGCGACGAGAAAGATAATCATTATACCGTTTCCAACCCTCTAGTCATGCGCGAGGTCCTGGAGGAGCGTCACCAGGACACGGCCGACTCCTACAACAATCTCGGCAATGCCTACTACAAGAAGGGCGACTACGACCAAGCGATTACGAACTTTAAGGAAGCCCTGGTCATCCGCCGCCAAGTGCTGGGAGACCAACACGAGAAAACGGCCGACTCCTACCACAACCTCGGCTTTGCCTACGGCTCTAAGGACAGCCACGACCAAGCGATTACGAACTTTAAGGAAGCCCTGGTCATCCGCCGCCAGGTGCTGGGAGACCAACACGAGAAAA
>JBCCEG010000185.1:0-3835 GCA_039030455.1 Myxococcota bacterium
AACGACTTGATTCCATCGACGGCGCTGCGAACGTCGGCCAGCACCTTGTCGGGGTTGGCGCCAAAGGCAATTTCCACCATCGCGGTCCCCAGGCTTTCCCGAGCCGTGAGAGAAACCTCCTTGGTTCCATCAACGCCCGACAGTGCCTCCTCCATCGCTAGCAGAATGCCGCTCTCGACGGCGGTGGCATCGGCGCCCCGATACACGACCGACACCGAGATGAAATCAAGTTGGAACTCGGGAAAAATCTCCTGGCGCAGGCGGGGCAAGCTGAGCAAGCCCCCCACCAACAAGATCACCAAGGCGATGTTAGCCGCGACGGGGTTACGCGCCATCCATGAGACGGGCCCCCGCGGGGGGGACTGCGTCCCTTTTTGCCCCGAAAAGTTTTGCGTTTCACGCAAATACTTTTCGGGGGCCCCTTTGCTTACCACATCCTTTGCTTCTCGCGACGTTTCATTACCGTCGGAACTTTTGGCGGACAAAGGGCCTTCGGCCCCCTGCGGCGTTTGGGTGGCCTTCATGAACTACTCGCCGCGTCAGGTTGAGGGTTTGAATTTTGCGCGCCTTTTTTATCAGGGACGGCAACACGGACTTGCATGCCCTCTCGCGGAGCTTGCAACACGCTGTTGACGAACCGATCGCCCACTTGCAACCCCTCCACCACAACACGCTCTTGCTGGTCGCGCCACAGCACCCGCACATCCCGTCGGTGCAAGCGGTTGCCCTCATCCACAACCCACACCACATCTCCACCCTGCAAGGCTCCCGACGGCAACACCGCGCCGTTTTGCAGCGTGACGCCCGTGAGCTCTACTTCCACCTGCGCCCCCACGAGCAGCGGCAACGTCCGCTTTTTATCCACCGATTTTTTCAACCCCAAGGGGTCGGGCACGCGTACCAACAGCTGTGCTAAGTGGCCCAGCTTCTCCACGTCGCTCATCAACCGCACAACTTCGCCTTGCCATTGTTGCTCCCGCGGCGGTTTGCTTGACCAAGATGCGTGCCACAAGTGCGCGGGTGAACCGTCTCGGCCGCTTTTGGGCAACCGCACCAATTCCAAGTTCGACACAGGGACCGACACCTTCACCCAAAACCGATCGGAAGCCACTAGTCTGGCCAATTTGGCCTGAGGTGTGATGTTGGCTCCCACTTGAACGTTGGCTGACTGGACCACTGCGTCAAAAGGCGCGTGGATCCGCGTTCGTTCCAGCTGGAGTCGTGCTTGCCGCAACCTGCTTTGGGCCGAGGCCAACATAGCCTTGGCGTTGCGGAGATGGGGCACGCGTAGCGCTAACTCTTTCGCCGCCGCGTCCGCTACGGCGGAACGATGCCTTCTTTCGTAGTCGCGCTTGGCCGCTTCTCCCTTTGCCTGTTCCTGGCGCAAGGCGAGTTCCGCCTTTGCGACGTCCGCTTCGCGTTGCTTCACCGCCGGCTCATAATCTTGCCTGTCGATCTGAACGAGAACATCCCCAGCCGCGACGTGACCGCCGGGGACTAAATTCGGGTGTTGTTTAACGATGCGACCATTCACCTGTGCGGTCATCTCCACCGCGGCCGCGGCCCGCACCACGCCCGGTGCACGGATGCGCACCACGTAGTCTTGCCGCCGCGCCTCCACCACGGTGACAAGAGGCGCTTTGCGCCGGACCGGATCTCGCTTAGCTCGGGGTTTGGTTGCCAGCAAGCCGGCGAAAAGGACAACCGACCCAAGCAAAACTCCCGCGGCGATAATAAGCCGACGCCTTCCATTCATCCGTTTCCACTCCCGAGGGCCGTGCCCCTTTTTAACCTCCACACACTTTGCCACTCAAAGCGTTCCGATTCCACCGGAAGCTTTCTGGGGGAAACCAACCCCCCGCGGGGCATCACGCAGTTAGCATACCTAACAAACCGACAACGCGCCTTTGTCATTCCGCTTGGGTTCATACCGAGCTGCATACTTCCATTGTCTATCATTATTTCCGGCTTTTTCAGCGGAGGAGGGCTTCTTGGCAGAGTCTTCGGCGATTCAAAACGGCACCAAAGCGTTTTCCATCTCTTCTTCTGTCCACTGTTCCATGACAATCTCCATTGTTTTTCTAGCGAGCAAAACGCTCGGCCGAGCTGAGATCGTGCAAACCCTTCAAAAATAAGCACTTGTTTATCTAGATGGCTTGAAAATGTCCGACTACGATAACGAGTGCCTATTCCCAATAGGCCCCGCTGGTACCAGGATTCATAGGATTTGACCGATGGTCGGATGTCGGACAGAGGAGATGACAGGGATTATGAGTTATGAATGGTGAAATTTCCATAACGTTTTGGAACTCATAATTCATCATTTATAATTCATAATTAAATCCGACAATCCGTCAAATCCCGTGAATCCGAGTAAGAAAGGGAACGTGTTATGTCCGACCGCTTATTGACGCTTGACTTCGGCGTCGTCGCGCTCTACCTGCTGGTTACCTTGATCGTCGGCATCGTCAAGGGGCGCGGTGTCAAGACCATGGAGCAGTTTGCCATTGGTCCTTTGGACCGTTACGCGACAGTGGTTTTGGTGGCAACTCTTTTAAGTTCTCGCTTTGGCGGTACCGCAACGGTTGGTGTATCTGGAAGAGTCTTTCGGTCCGGCATGATTCTGTTTGTGGCTCAAATGGGAACGTTTGCGGGCTATATGCTCATGTCCAAAATTGTGGCTCCCTATGCCGGGCGTTTCCGCGGCATGGTCTCCGCTGGTGACATGATGGGAAGCTTCTACGGCGGCTCAGCACGAATTGTTACAGGTATTGCTGGAGTTTGCTTTTGTCTGGTAGGGCTTTCTGTTCAGATCGGTGCTGTCTGTTATTTTTGCCAGTATTTCTTTGGAATATCTAAATTAACGAGTGCGATCATTGGCGCAGAGATAGTGGTAATTTACACGTGGTTCGGTGGTTCCCGATCTGTTGCCTACACAGACATGGTTCAATTCTGTGTTTTAGCAATCTCTATTCCTTTGATTGCTATCATGGGTGTTTATTCCGTGGGAGGTACTCATACTTTTTTAAATCAAGTCCCCTCTGAAAAGTTGACCCTGTTCCCAGAGGGACCCGAGCGTAGAGATTTTATGTGGCTTTTCCTGTTCTTTTGTTTGCCACGGCTTGTCCCAGTGGATGTCCAGAGGCTGCTAATGGCCCGTGATGCCCGTCAGGCGGTAATCGCGTTTCAAGCTACTGGGCTTATTCGCGCATTTTTGACGTTTTGCGTTGCATGTATTGGACTCATCGCTCTGTGTTCGAAAACGTCTCTGGAACCTGATCAAGCATTTTTTCACGTTGTGAAAATAGCTTTGCCAGAGGGATGTCGAGGGTTTGCAATAGCAGGACTAATCGCTGCTGTGATGTCCAGCGCGGATTCCAAGCTAAGCTCTGCTGCTATCCATTTAACACACGATGTTATTAAACCGTTAGTGCCTCGTATTTCTGATTTCAATGAACGTCTTATCGCTCAGGTCACAACAGTTGTGTTAGGAAATTTAGCTATTTTATTTGTTTTAATCTTCGATAGTATATTTGCTTTGAAAATCGTTTCTCTTGTGGCATGGTATCCGCCGATTCTTTCTCCCTTGCTATTAGGAATAATGGGGATAAAAGCCAGTTCACGCGCCTTTTTATTATCGTCCTGTTCTGGGTTTGTGATGGCTTTGGCATGGAAGTTTGCGGAGATCCGAGGTGAAGGAATTTTGAAATTTCCCCTGGTCCCAAGCATAGCGATTAGCGCCGCCGTGCTCTTAATCGCCCGCTGCTTTGATCCGCCGGAAAAACGAGGGCGTTTCGACAATCCCTTCGCGGGCAAGAGTCCGCTCTCGCCCAAG
>JBCCEG010000186.1:0-3828 GCA_039030455.1 Myxococcota bacterium
CCGCTTTCGGGGACTTCCAAAAACCCATTGGATCCGCTTTTTGGCACTTTTTCCATGGATTCCTGCTTTTTACCCCAAAATGTTTTGTGCTCCGCACAAATACTTTTCGGGGACCCCGACGTTCGCAGGAATGACAGAAAAAGTGTATTATTTTTTGTCGAATGTGCGTTTTCAAGCAGTTCTAATGCGGATCCCCCCCACCCTGTCATCCCTGCGAAAGCAGGGATCCATTTTGGGGCATTTCGCCAACTTTTCATCGGAAAAGCAGCGCGGGGACCTTTTTGGAAGGCCCCTTTCGCGGGAATGACAAAAGGGGAGTCTTTGGGTTGCGACGCTTCGCGCATTCCAAATTGGCTTCACCCGTCGCCTTTTTCAGCGGGAGCCCCTGACACGCGCTTCATGGAATGAACGCCGCGAATATCTTGCAGATCCGCCATCAGCCGCCGCAGCTGGCTGATGTCGGTGACACCGCAGGCGAATGTTACAACACTCCAACCGTCGCCTCTTTGTCGCACCCGAGCTTCAGAGAGATTGATGCCCAAATGGGCGAACACAGCCGAGAGTTGTTGCAACATTCCATGTCGATCCTCTACCAGTACCTCAATCGCCACGGGCCTGACTAGTCGCGCCGCGTCGCCCCAAGAAACTTCCAAGCGTCGTTGCGGTTCTAGCTCGCGCACCCGCGGGCAACCGCGCCGGTGAACCGTTAACCCACGACCACGCGTGACAAACCCAACCACCGGTTCTCCCTTAACAGGATTGCAGCAGCGCGCGTACGAAACCAAGACATCGTCGATGTCGTCAATGCGAATAGCAGCGCGTGGGTGTTCTTGCAATCTTCGCAATAACCGACCGTAGGGAGTCGGCTGCCGCGACCCAGCGGTAACCTTTGTCTGCAGCGGTGCGGGCAATAGACGTTGCACAACCTTGTCCGGCTCCGCCTGACCATACCCAAGTGCAAGCAACAGCTCATCCAAGCCTTGATAGGGCAGATGCTGCAGCAAATCGTCCGCTTTCTTTTCTTTGAGCAGTTTTTTCAAGCTGGTGTCGTACGCGCGCAGTTCCTTGTCCAGCATGTGCAAACCCACTTCCTTGCAATGCCACCTTTCCAGCTCGCGCAATGCCGACCGAATGCGCGTGCGTGCTTTAGATGTCCGAACAAATTCCAACCAACGCCGCTTGGGTCGTTGCGCGGGGCTTGTGACAACCTCGCAGGTATCGCCGCTCCTCAGAACATGGCGCAGCGGCACCATGCGGCCGTTCACGCGCGCTCCATGGCAGTGCAGGCCGATGTCTGAATGGATGGCGAAAGCAAAATCCAACGGAGTTGCGCGACGGGGCAGTTCAACCACATCGCCTCGGGGCGTGAAAATGTAAACCTCATCCGTGAATAAGTCCAACCGCACCGAGTCCAAGAATTCACCCGCGTCCGCTAAATTCCGCTGCCAATGCATCAGCCGACGTAGCCACGTGAATCGCCGTTGATCCTTGTCGTCCGTCGGAATTGCCGCGTAGCGCTCCTTATATTGCCAGTGCGCCGCTATACCCAACTCGGCCACTTGATCCATCCGCCGGGTACGAATCTGAACTTCTATCCTCTCTCCAATCGATGGCACCGATGCGCCGGGCCCCAATAAAGCCGTGTGCAACGACTGATAGCCGTTGGGCTTGGGCATGGCGATGTAGTCCTTGAATCGTCCGGGAATCGGTTTGTACAGTCCGTGCAACAACCCCAAGACGGCATAGCACTGCTGTACGTTATCCACCAGCACGCGAAAGGCAATCAGGTCGTGCAGTTGGTCAAGGGGAACCTTTTTATCCGCCATTTTGCGAAAGATCGACCACAAGTGTTTAGGCCTGCCCGTCACTTCGGCTTGCGTCAAGCCGGCCTGCCGCAACGCCCGCCGGATCCGTTGGAGGACGTTCTCGGTCAACGCGGTGCGCTCTTGCCCGCTTCTGCCGATTTGGGCTGTCAGATGCTGGTAATCCCCCGGTCTGAGGTATTTGAAGCTCAGATCCTCAAGCTCCGAGCGCAACCAACCAATCCCCAGCCGATTGGCCAGCGGCGCGTAAATCTCCAGGGTCTCTTGCGCAATGGCCTTTTGTTTGGCCGGATCTTGATGGTGCCGCAACGTGCGCATGTTGTGCAGGCGGTCGGCCAGCTTGACCAACAGCACGCGGATGTCCCGCGACATGGCCACGAGCATTTTGCGGAAGTTCTCGGCTTGTTTCTCTTCGCTGCTGCGAAAATGCACGCGCGACAGTTTGGTCACTCCGTCAACCAACGAGGCGATGGTGGCACCGAACAACCGTTGGACATCGGCCAATGTAGCCGATGTATCCTCTACCGTATCGTGCAGCAACCCCGTGCAGATACTAGACTCATCCAGTTGCATCCGCGCCAAGATATCCGCCACCGCCAAGGGGTGCGTGAGATAGGGGTCACCACTCTTGCGCACCTGCCCCTCGTGGCAGCGGGCGGAATACACATAGGCCTTGCGGATCAGATCCAGGTCCGCCTCGGGGCGATAGGATCGAACGGTCCGCAGAATGTCATCCAAGTCGAGCATGCAACGTTTCCTTCCCGGATCCTCCATGTCTCCCCGTGACAACAACAAGCACGGGAGCCAAAACAATTCTAACGCGAATCGCTTTGCGTGAATTGTGTCGTGTTCCACGGGGAAAAACGCGGTGTGGGGTCGTAGAGACGCGATTCATCGCGTCTCTTTTGCAACCACGCTGCCGAGGCCCTTGCGTTATACTGGATTTCAACCATTTGCAAGCGGTTTGGAATCCGCGCGGGATATTTGTGACGGGAGTCGGCATGAACACACAAACACCCCAAGCGCCGGTGCGCATCGTCAACCCCCACGGCCCCATGCCCAGGGGCGTGTCGGACTTTACCAAGCTGCGCGAGCAAGGCCTTGCGTTCGTGGACAAGAGCCTGTTTATCAAGGAGATTCTTGACAGTGGCGACGATGTCACGCTGATCACGCGGCCCAGGCGTTTTGGCAAAACCATCAACCTGAACATGCTGCGCTGTTTTTTGCATTGGCCGCCGGACCACCAACCGGATCTCTTTGACGGGTTGGCGATTAGCGGGGCGGGCGAGCGCTATCACCAGGAGCGCGGCAAGCGGCCGGTGCTATTCCTCACCCTCAAGGACATCAAGGCGCGCAAGTGGCACGACGCGTGGATTGGGTTACGCAGTTTGTTGTCGAGGGTTGCCGAAATCCACGCCCGCGAGGCACCCGCGGATCGCTTGACGCGGCTGCAACAAAAAACCCTGGACCGCGTGATCGAAGGCACGGCCGAACCGGCCGAGTGCAAGGAGATTCTAGCCATTCTCACCGAATTGCTGACCCACAAACACAAGCAAAAACCCTGGGTCCTGATCGACGAATACGACACGCCGCTACACGAGGCGTATCGGCATAACTACTATGACGACATGCGCGATGTGATCAGGGGGCTGTTGGGGCAGTGTCTCAAGGACAACGCCGACCCCAACCAACCCCAAACCTTTTTGCACAAGGCCGTGATCACGGGCATTGTCCGCGTGGCGAAAGAGGATATCTTTTCCGATCTGAACAACCTGGGCGTGTACGGCGTGACCGAGGATCGCTTTGCCTCGTCGTTCGGCTTTACCGAAGCCGAAGTGAGAGAGTTGCTCGCCGCGCGCGGACTGCAAGACCGCTTTGACGCCGTGCGCGACTGGTATGATGGCTACCGCTTCGGCGGGGATGCCCCCGTGACCATTTACAACCCCTGGTCCGTGATCAGCTACGCGGCCAATCCCACCCAAGTTCCCCGCCCCTACTGGGTCAA
>JBCCEG010000187.1:0-3810 GCA_039030455.1 Myxococcota bacterium
CTCGGGGCTCTTGAGCCGATCGGCTTTGTCGGAATCCGGGGCCAAGTCCTTTTTGGGCGTTGGATTGCCCGGCTCTAGCTTGAACTCAAAGATATAGGTATGCGTGTCCAAATCGATGACCGCGTCGATGCGGCCGGTGTTGGTGCTCACTTCCGTTTGGATGCGAAAACCCAGCAAGACGTGAATCAGGTAAAACAAGCTCTGGTAATACTTTTCCAACCCGATGTGCAGTTCGTAAGGGACGTTGGCCAGCACGTGACGCAGCGCGGCGAAATAAGCAGGTAGATCGGCTTGCCGCAAGGCGTCGGTCAGGCGGTTAAGCTCCGTAAAAGCGTAGCCTTGGGCCAAACCGCCGTACGACTCCAGCAGATTCTCCAAAAACCCCTCGCGGACTTCTTGGTTGGGATAGTCCAGCGTATACCCCCGCGTGGCGGCATTGTGGTCGGCGATAGTCAAGTAGCCTGTCTGGACCATGAGGGGCAGCAGCTTTTTCGGCAGGTTGTTGAGCTCGTAGCTGCTAAACGCCGACTCCGACACGAAAGCTCCCGCCAAATCCATGGGTTGGGTCTCTTCGACGCGTTTGATCAGGTGGATGAGGAACGCGGGCGTGCCGCTTTGGAACCAGTGGGCGCGGAACTCCCGCTCTTGCAGCAACAGCAGCGTGGAAAAAGGGTTGTAGACGTGAACGTCGCGGCTGGAGAAGCGAAAGCCGTCGTACCAGCGCTTGATCTCATCCACCAACTGTTGCACGGTTTGGCCCCGTTCTTCGGCCATCCGCCATAGGTGTGGGGTAAAACAGCTTTCCAATTCCTGCTGCGTGTAGCCAAGCAACGTGGCGGCGCGGGTAGAAAGGGTCAGATCGGTGAGATGGTTCAAGCCCGAGAAAATAGAGACCTTGGAAAACTTGCTCACGCCGGTGACGAACACCAGCCGCAGCTTGCCACTCATTCCCTTGAGCACGGTGTAAAAGTCCCGCAGCACGATGCGGTTGGCATCGGCGATCTCAAGCTCCCGTTCCCGCTGCGCCTCGTTTCTGCCGCCCAGGTGATCGATCAGCGGCTTGTCGTACTCGTCCACGAGCACGACCACGTCGCCGTGTTGGGCGTGCAGGCCGCCGATGAGCCGTTGCAACATCAGGCCGGGCGAAGGTGTGGCGCGCAGCTGAATTTGGTGAGTGGCGGCAACTTGTTCAACGGCCGCGCACAGCCCTTGCTCTAGGCGATCGGGATCCTTGCGATCCACCAGGCTCATATCCAATCGAATCACCGGATGGGTTTTGGACCAGTCCCAGCGTCCTTCCTTGCCGATCCATAGATCCTTGAACAGCTCTTGTTTGCCTTGAAACAGCGCCTCCAACGTCGAGATCAGCAGCGATTTGCCAAAGCGGCGCGGACGCGCGAGAAAATAGGGGCATTTGGGGGCCGAGAGGAGTTCGTGGATATTTTGGGTTTTGTCCACGTACACGCACCCTTCTTGAATGACGTCGCGGAATTCCTGCAGGCCCACGGGCAAATGTTTGATTTCCACGGCGATTCTCCTGCTTGGCTTTTCTTCTCTTTACCTTGCGCGCCTTAGTATAGCGCGGCAGTTGGGGGAGTGCGGCGTTGTCTCCCTCTTTCCGCTTGTCATTCGTCGTTCGGGACGGCAACGAGGGGTTGTCTTCCCAGTCTCGCTCAATTATTCCACCAAGCCTTGGATAAAGGTCTGCAATACCTGTCCCAAACGCACCGATCTCCCGCTTGTCTGTATTTGGGACACTGTTTTTCATTTTTTATTTGCCCGCATTTTTCTATCAATGTTCTTGCGGACAGATCCGCGACAGGTTGCTCTATGCCTTGTTCGCCACATGATATTAGCAGCGGATAGATGAACGATAGAAAAATCGGTTGCATTCCCCGTTTTTTCATAAACGCGCCCTTTGTCTTCCGTGTTGTCACGAACAATAACTCGCGAGGCAGGCTTCCTATTTCACCCGCCCTCGAAAATACCGATCCCTCTTTTACCATTCTTGATCCTCACTTTGTCATTCCCACCCCTGTTCGGAGCCAGGGGTCAGGCTCCAGCGGGAATCCACAACACAGCGCCACGCGCGGCGATCCTTCGCGCTACACTGTCGAATGACAAATGGGAATCGAGAGGGTAAACCATAACGTATCACGTTACGGTTTAGGGGTTTATCCGGCGGTGCCTATTCGTAGCGACGCGATGAATCACGTTGCCGCACTGACAAAGCAGCGTCAAGCTCTGCTCAACGCACACCAAAACTTTGTCATTTCCGCCCTACTTTTTGTCATTCCCCCGCAGGCGGGGATCCAGCAAAGATGAGAACCGAAAACGATTGAAAGCCGCCGAATTTGAAAACGTGTTTTCTGGAATTAGTATTACTGAATGTGAATGGGTTCCGTGAGCCGGATTCGCGTTTGGGTGGAAAGCTTGAGGGTAGTGTCGCCGTGTGTGCGGGCCACCATTTCGATGCGAACGCGAGCGGGCAGGGCGTTACCCGTTAGGGTGGACTGTGAATCCCATGCCGATTGCCAGTCACGCAGTTGGTCGTCCCAGTAAGAAAACGCGAGGCTTTCCACGTTGCGGCACAACACTTGGGGTTTTCCCTCTTCTTGGCCAAACGCGCTCGCGTCCACGACTTGTGCCCGCAGCAAGGCTTGCGCTCCCGTGCGGGGATCGGTGCCCAAAGAATACGTCAGTTTGACCTGATCGCTGCGTTTTTCGCCTTGCCGACGCACCGTATGGCCAAACGCGGTAAAGGAGAGTTTATCAGTCTCGCCCTTGAACTGCGTCTCGACCACCGGATTTTCTTCATCTCTGTGCGCGCTGACGTAAGCCGTGGCGATTTCTTGTGTCATGCGCTGCATCGCCTGCCGAATCATGTCATGCGGCTGTGAACGGGCCGTCACCCGTTCCTTGGCACTGATCATCTGCTGCAGCGTGGTCATGCCCATGACTCCCAACATGCCCAGTAGCACTACCGCTACCAGCGTTTCAATCAGGGTGAACCCCACAAGAAGCTGTTTGCTCTGTTGCCTTCCTTGTTCAATCACCCCGCGTCAAGCCTCCCGTTGCGGCAATGGTATCACCCCTGTGCACCCAAGAGGGTTGATGGTATCTTAGAAGACGGGAAACTCGTTGCGGCGAGACAGGCGGACGCCGGTCGGCGAGGGGGATGTATAGTCCGCCGATGTCGACGGGAGGAAAGTCCGGGCACCATAGGGCAAGGGTACCGGTTAACGGCCGGTCGGGGTGACCCGAAGGAAAGTGCCACAGAAAAGACACCGCTTCCACCGGCGTGTGTTCCTAGGCGATTTGCCTTAAGAGCACGCCAAATGGTGGAAAGCAAGGGTGAAATGGCGCGGTAAGAGCGCACCGCGCCCCTGGTGACAGGGGTGGCAGGGCAAACCCTACCTGGTGCAAGGTCGTGGGGGAGTTTGATGAGAGCGCCGCGTGCTCTCGCGCGTTGCCCGCGTGTAAGCAGACTCCTAACGAGACCGCACGAGGGCACCGGCAACGGTGCCCCTAGAGGAATGACCGCCCCGCGGCATCGAGCAATCGCTGCCGCGGACAGAACCCGGCTTACGGCTCGCCCGCGACGAGTTTCTCGCTCTTTTGGATGGCACTCACGTGCCTGCCGCCGTCAATACCTTGTGTTTCACCACGGCTTCCTTGCCTCGAAACGCCAGCCCCAACGCGATGACTTGCTCGACGCCTCGGTTGAGCATCTCGGCGTGATAGGTTTTATCTTGGATTTGTCGCAAGGCCTGTTGTGCCGTGTCCGATAAAGAGTCGGAGGGTCGCAAA
>JBCCEG010000188.1:0-3807 GCA_039030455.1 Myxococcota bacterium
AGTATTGAGCAGGGGTCCCCACAAAGTACCGGAGCGACAGCGAGGACACTTTGTGGGGCAAAGCGAAGCGAAAACTTTTTGGGGTTGAATCGAAAGCCCAACCCAAGTAGCCATCGGGAGGTGAAAGGGAGGCAGGGGGTCCTACGGACCCGGGTCGCAGCCAGAGTCTGCTTCCCTGCTTGGGGCCAGGCTCTGCACCGCGGAGCCTTACTGCTACCGCAGTGCCCCGCGCAGCCCGCAAAGTATCTGAACGAAGTGAAAAACTTCGCGGGGGAAAGACAAGGCAAGGCGATGACGGGCCGAGCGAGAGTGAATCCTCGGATGAAAACGCCGTAACAATGCAGGCACGAAACCCCGACGACGCGTGCTGAATGGGGTCGGACGCCTATCATCCTGGTGGGCGTCCCGCCTACCCGACGATACCCCCCTACACGCGGCGTACCAGAGCGACTACTACAACGACATGCGCGACGTCATGCGCGGGTTGTTGGGCCGGTGCCTGAAGGACAACACCGACCCAGGCCAACCCCAAGCCTTTTTACACAAGGTGGTCATCACGGGGATTCTGCGCGTGGCGAAAGAGGATATCTTTTCGGACCTGAATAGGGCGTGTCATCAAATAGCTTGACAGTTCCCCGCGGTTAGCCGTGAATGGAGAAGAACTTTTTTGAGGAGGTTTTTCTCAAAAGGAGTTTGGAAAAGGATTTTTGAAGTGTTGTCACAAGACAAGGACAATGCATACGCCGTGATTGACTCCCTTATTGTTAGAGCCCAGCAGCACAGTGCGGGTTGGTATCGGGCTTGGCCATGGCAATCACCATACCGTGTTGCTAGCGCCGCTGCTTGAATATCTGCCAAGGGTTCTCTCTCAAGCGATTATCAGGGATTGCGCAAAAGAAATTTCGGTGGATAATGGCTAAAGGATCCGGCCGATCTCCAAAAACAAGGTCAGGTCCAGGGAGGTGAAAGATGCATCGAACAAACTTGGTGCTGTTTGCCGGCTTAATCGCCGTGTGTGCTTGCGCGGGGGGCGCGCTGCTCTACGCCATGTACGTGGCTGTTGCCGGGCCGCTGGGTTAACGGCAGTCAGAACCTGGACCTGCCCGTGCCGGTTTGACATGAGCAGGTTTGGTAGTCACTAACCTTTGAATGAATGCCGCCAAGCTCCCCCGGAGCCGTGGGAGGGCGGCGGCTTATTTTTTTTGAAACTTAACCCCACGAAAACTTTTTGGGATTCTTGTTGCAAATGATGTTTTTCATGTGCTACACCATAAGTAGGACCTGCCGGTTAGCCGCAAAGCGGCCCGGGAGGCAAGGAGGTAACAGCCATGAACCGATCATCGGATGTAGCCCTTTTCGCGGGGGCCGTGGGTGTGTGTGCATGGGTCGGCGCCTTTGTGGCGGAGGCCGCGTATGTCTCTTTTGCTATTTGGTCTCATCTCTAGTTTGTTAAGCTCTAAAGCTTTGCAATAGTTTAGCCCTCCGTTTCGTGTTGCCGAAGCGGGGGGTTTTGCGTTTAGGGACTTTGGCAAAGTCAATGGGTTCGGTTTTTCCTCGTTTTTCCATGGATTCCCGCCTTCGGGAATTTCCAAAAACCCATCGAATCCGTTCTTCGGCATTTTTTCAATGGATTCCCGCTTTCGCAGGAATCCATTTTGGGACGTTCCACCAACTTTTTATCGGAAAAAGAGTGCGCCGACCTTTTGAAACCCCCGTTCCGAATGGTCTATTTACCCTGCGAACCGCATGGAAAGCGGGGAAACGGCTAGTGGGATGAAAACCCGTGCCGTTGTGTGTTATACAAGGCAAAACCACCAAGAGCGGGAGGTAGGGTTATGGCGGTGTGTCAATTAACAGGAAAGGCGTTTCTCAATGGTCATCGGGTATCGCACTCGAACATCAAGACAAAGCATCGCCGCAAGGCAAATGTGCAAAAGAAGCGTATCTATGATGTGGCGACGGGCTGCTTTGTACGAGTCAAGCTGTCAACACGGGCACTGCGCATGCTGACAAGGAAACCTCTTGCCGGACTCCTGCGGCGTGCCGCCGGTCGACGTAAGCGGAGTTAAAGCCCGGCCGCGAGCAGGGGGTGGTTGGAGCGGGTGGCAGGCGCATTCCAAAAAAGATCCCTATCCGACATCCGACGATCCGTTCAATCCTGTGGATCCGAGTACTAGGTCCTTAAGAGTGGCGATCAGATCCGGATGGTCGTTGGGCATGGGCGCGCGTGTCAGCGTGATCCCGTGCTCGGCCGCAATCGCGCGGGCTTCATGATCCAAGTCGTAGAGGACCTCCACGTGCTCGGCCAAAAAGCCGATGGGCGCGACAACCACCCGCCGAATGTTCTGTTGCGCAAGTTGCGCGAGTCGATCGCAAATGTCCGGCCCCAGCCAGGCATCGCCGCTTGCACCGGCGCTTTGAAAGACACATTCCCATCGATCCGGCTTCAGGGGGGTGTGCAGTGCGATCAACTCCGCTGTCTGACGTAGCTGTCGGGAATACGTATCGTCACGGGATTTCGAAGACCGCAAGCGGTTTTGCTTTTGCCCCACGCGGCCTTTGGACGCAAAGGGGCGTAGCCACCCACGCGGCGGCCCCCCGCGGGGGTTTGCTTTTTCACCGGAAGCTGTTGGGGCAAAGCCACGCAGTGGTAGACTATGGGCGCTAAAGAGAACTCGATGGTGTTGCGTGAGGGTTGCGGGGGTAACCCCCGCCTTGGTCAGGGTAGTCCGTAGGGCGTCGGTCCACAGGCGGATCAGCCGGGGGTGGCGGTGCCATGCGCGCACAAAGGCGTAGCGGAGATCATAGCCAAGATCTTGCAGCCCTTGTTCGAGCGCTTTGTGGTAGGCGCCGATGCTCACGTTGCTATGATGCGGCGCCATGCAGATCACCGTGCACGAGGTGATGTCGTCGCGTGCCATCCGCCCCAGAACATCTCGAATAAAGGGTTGGTTGTGGCGCATGCCGACGTAGACGGGTTTGTTCAAGGTTTGTTGCAATTGCCGCGCCGTGCTGTTGGTGACGCGCAATAACGGCGAACCGCCGCCGATCACACGGTAGCGCTCGGTGACTTCGTCAATCAGTCGGTCGGGCGTGGGCCGGCCGCCCCGGATATGCCGCACAAAGTCAGCCACTTGGTTAAGGGATTCCGGCCCGCCGTAGGCCAACAGCAGCACGGCCTGCGGTTGTTGGTCGTGGTTTAGTGGGTGGTGGGAGCGAAAGAGCGTGGGTTGCATGGGGAGGCCGTGTTGATGGAACGGTGTGGCAAAGGGCCGGATCGAGGCTTGGCGGGAGAGGCTTATGCCTTGCGCAACGCCGCCAGCTTGCGCCGCGATAGCTGAGCGAGCTCGGCAACCGCGGCAACGGGCATGCTCTTGCGCGGCATGTTGCGGGCAATTTCCACTGCCTTTTCCAACTTGCCTTTTTCCAGGCCCTCTTTCAAGCCTAACTGTTTGCCTTCGTGTCGGAAAATATCGCTGAAACCCATGATGACGACCTTCTTCCCGTCTTGGCGCGTGAGCACCTTTTCTAGTCCTAGTATAAAGTCATCGGTTTGCTTGTCCATCGCCGGGAAACACCAGGGCCGACGCATTACAAGTTGGAAAGAGAGTAGTTTGAGTTTCTGGAGGAGTCCGAAGGAAATATCCAACGGCGCCGCTGTCCGTTGCCGCACCGTGCACCGGTCCTCCCCAAATGTCATGTCCAATGTCCAATGCATGCTCTCTACCCCCCAGTGTCCCCGCACCGCGTGCAGGTGACGCCTTGCGTTAGGAGGGAGGCCGCGAAGCCCCGACCACTTTCCCAAAA
>JBCCEG010000189.1:0-3797 GCA_039030455.1 Myxococcota bacterium
CAACAACCAGCCGCTTGTAGAGACGCGATTAATCGCGTCTCTACAATACATGACAAAAAACAAGTCATCGTCCTGGAACTCAAACTCGTCCACCCCAAACGCTCGGTCGAGAGCACGATCAACCAGGGACTGGAGCAAACGGCGCAATACATGGATACATGCGGTGCCACCGAGGGCCACCTAATCCTGTTCGACCGCCGCGAGGGCAAAAGCTGGGACGAACGGGTTTGGACCAAGCGGGAAACCGCGCCGGATGGAAAAAAGATCACCGTCTGGGCAATGTAGACCCACCCCGCCACGTCTTTCTGCCGTGTAGCGGCTGCACGGGACGGTTGTTATGAGGAATGATCGCGGTGAATGCATTCAGTTGAGCCGTGGAAACCGTGATGGGATCGGCGAACACAAACCACCGCACGCCTTCGGTGCACGGGGGTGTCGTCAACGAGCCTGTATAATGGTAGAAAGTCCGCGTCGCGGGGAGCAACCGCGCGGGGTGAAAAGAGACCGAGGGGCCGACACCTCCTTGCTTGCGCGGGAGCTTTTGCCACAAAGGTTCCAACACAGTGCTTGCCGCCCCTTGTCGGGCCAAGACACCGATCACTGCTGTACCGCCCGACGCGCTTTCGTGCACCAGATGGATCTCCATGGCGAACGGTTGCCCGTCAATGCGATGCTCGGCCGAAACATGGAAATGAAACTGCTTGAGTTGGTAACACTCGCCGTCAATTTCCACAAAGCCGCCGTTGTCGTCTTGGGCCGTTAGAGTGTGCCCGTTGTGCTCCAGACGCGCTTGGAACTCCCGATAATGGAAATGTAACCGGCCCGCAAAGGTTGCTGCTTGCGCATCGACAATGTTAACGGGGCTTTGCGCTCGACCCAGCTTACACGCGGCAAAACTTGCATCTAGGTCGCCCCACCGGTCCGGCCCCGCGGGACTTTCATACGACCAACCCATGGAGTTTTTTTAAGGCGAAGCGCCCGCGCTACGCAAGACCCCCCCCACCAAGATTCAATCTAGTGGATTCCCCACCGCTCGCGGCGGGGTCACCTTTTTTGGCAAGGTCGGGGATTCATTCCCCGACCGCGCAGCCGGGGGTCCCCAAAAAGTATTGAGCGAAGCGAAAACTTTTTGGGGTTGAATCTAAAAGCCCCGGGGGAAGCGGCGTCGAGCCAGCGCAATCCAAATCCGGCGACGCCCGCCCGCGGGTGGAAGCAACGGCTTTAGGAATCGGGCTCGGCATACTTTTCCCTTTTTTTGCGAATATTCATGATGATTTTTTTAGAAGTTACAATGTCTTCGGAGTAGATGCGATCCACGAGTTTTGTGTCCGCCAAGAGGTGTAGGGCTTCGTCGATCGCTCCCGCTCTTTGCGCGGAAACGGGGCTGGGAAAAAGAGCCTCCCACACTTTGTATTTCGTGAGAGGTTCCATGTAGGTTTTGACAAAACGACTGTAGTCCGAACCGGGGCGTAAATCGATGCGATGGCTGTGCCCCAGCCCGCGGCCCGAGCGGTAGTGCAGGTAGTAAAGTTCGCACATGCTTTCGGCGGCTTCGGTGCGCCAGTCGTCGTCGGGGGGTTGAAATGCCTCGAAACCGCCTTTTTCAACTTCTTGTATCAGTCGTTTCCAATCCACTGGATCTCCCCGCTTTCGTGCCCAAGGGCTCAGTTTGCTTTTTTCGTGGCTTTGCAGTGCCACAAATGGCAATATCATAACAGACGGGGCGTTATTTGTGGAAATTCGTTTTAGCGGATAGCATCTCGGCAAGTGGCGCTAGCCTTGGCTCGGGTACGGAGGAGATATTTCCATGGCCGATGCCGAGAGATTGGTTGGGAGAGTTCAAAGAATTCTTCGAGGGAGACAGGGAATTACGCAGAGAAAGATGTTCGGTGGGCACTGTTTTTTACTTAATGGAAACATGTTGTGCGGTATCGCGGGAGGTAAGTTTGTCGCCAGAGTAGGCTCAGAGGCCTATGAGGAGTCCCTGACAAGCAAATACACCCAACCCATGGACTTTAAGGGAAGCCGTTGAAGGGGATGGTGTACGTGCTTGCCGAGGGCATTGCGAGTCGTGATTCTTTAGAGAGATGGATCGATCGGCCGACGCGTTTTGTTGAGACGTTGCCGAAAAAGGAGAAAGAGTGACAGCTGTGCTTGGTGGCGGGCGGTTTGGTTTCAATCTAAAGGATTCCCCGCCGCTCGCGGCGGGGTCACCTTATTGGGCAAGGTCGGGGATTCATTCCCCGACCGCGCAGCCGGGGGTCCCCAAAAAGTACCGGAGCGACAGCGAGGACAGGGCCCCGAAAAAGTATCGCAGCAAAGCGAGAACTTTTTTGGGAAAAGAACACTTTGTGGGGCAAAGCGAAGCGAAAACTTTTTGGGGTTGAATTTGCACAAGGTCGCCGAACTGGGGACGGCGTGCTCGGATCTGGAAAACCTTTCTACTTTGCCCAAAGGGGACATTACAGCTTTGCGCTAACAGCCCGAACAGCGGGGATTGAAATAGCGGGAAAGACTTGCTACGCTTGCCGCAAGGAAAGCCACGGTTTTGCCATGCCGCAAAACGCTGTGAAATATGGGTAACAAGGGGAAGGTCTAGCAGCGTTAAAGCAGGCCTTACCACTAGCAGGGAGATAAAAAATGAGACGACAGACAGAAAGACGAATTGCGCTGTTCTTCAACGGCAAAACATTCTACGCCGGTTGGCGTGAAATGGGACAGGGGTGTCGCGTGGACTTCGCCAAAATGGCTAGTTGGATGGTGCAACAAGCCGGAGGCAATACCCTGACGGGTGCCCACTATTACACCAGCCTTGCCGAAGGAGTAGAGGACGGCACCGACGACGCGCGGCAGAGACTACAAGGGTTTTTAGAGATGCTAGAGAACCAATTCGGGTTCTTCGTGCACTCATCGCACCGCAAAGTGGGACTTACGGCCTGCGAACACTGCGGCGAGGAAAACCGCTACGTCTCGGACAAGGAAGTCGATCTGTGCCTGGTATCGGATATGCTCCAGCTAGCCGCCGCGGATGCATACGATACAGCGATCGTGGTAACGGGAGACGCGGACTACGTTCCCGCCCTGCGGAGCCTGCGAACAATGGGTAAACAAGTTTGCGTGGCTAGCTGGGGTGGATCCGGCATGAGCAAACGGTTGAGAGCATCGGCGTTCAGCCATATCGATCTACTCGAAGGGGTGGATGCATTCGAACACGAAACGAGTATAAGACAAGAGGAATCGACTCTCATCGAGCTTACCGAATTCACCGGCGATCAACGCTTCGACGGTTTTCTCTCCGAGCTCGTTCAAGCTCAAAAGAAGTTCCAGGGCGGTTTTGTCGGGCTAGGGTACTTCATCAACAAATGGCGTTCCGCCCATCTGGAGCCCACGCCGCAAGCACGGCGCGAGACGCTGGACCATCTGTTGGTGGAACACTGGGTAGAGGCTTATGACATTGGCGACGGCAACATGGCTCTTCGCCTGTCGGATCGAGCCCGTGACTTTCTAGAAGCAGAGAGCGCGGGGCGGCAGCAAGACTCCGAACAAGAGTCGATCCAACAAGAACCGGAACAAACACGAGAGCAGGAATCAGAGCAAGAATCGACGGTGGAAGTGGAGGAGCGACAGCAGGTAGAAGCGGAAGCTTGATCAGGATTCATAGGATTGGCACGGATGGTCAGGTTTAATTATGAATTATGAATTATGAATGATGAATTATGAGTTCCAGAAAAAGTTTACAAATTTACCAATCTTTTGCGGATTCCCGCTGAACTTACCCCTGCTCTTTCTGTTGTCAC
>JBCCEG010000190.1:0-3794 GCA_039030455.1 Myxococcota bacterium
GGATCCCGCGTGCGCCAAAACGGAAGACGAGTACCGCTGGCTAGAGCGACTGCCGGAGTATTTGCGCGGCGCCTGCCAAGACGGCCTGGACTTTATGAACGCATTGATCCAAGAGGGCAAGGACCCTGTTGGGTACGAGCCGCCGCGTTCCATTGTCGCCGTGAGCGATTGCGTGGCGATCGCCAAGCGCTACGCCGACTTGAGCATAGAGGTGCTGCAGCGGGTGCGCGTGGTGATCAAGCATAACTTTGTGTTTTGGGGCCACGAGCTAGAGACGGCCCACATGTTTCGCAACGCGATGAAAAACGCGGCGCGACACACCGACAACAACCAGATCATCACGGTGTGGACTCGGGTGGTGCCGGGGGACAATCAGCTGATCGTGCAGGACTTTGGCAGCGGCATTTTGGCGCGGTTCATCCTGTGGATTCTCACGGTGTTTTACACCCAGAGCGCCGACGGCACCGGCGTGGGTCTGGGCATATGCGACCGAGGCATGCACCGCATCGGCGGGCGGGTGACGGTATGGTCGCTGTGGGGCGTGGGCACGATGATCATCTTCCACTTTCCGCCCGCGCCCCAGGCCAAGATTCGGGAGCACGAGGAGCAGCTGGCGCAAGAGAATCGGCGGCAAGAAGAAGAGCGGGCCAAGGAGCGCCGAGAGCTGCAAGATCAGCTGGCACGCGCCCGCGCGCAGTTGGAGCAAATTCCATCCCGCCTGCGCGACCAAGCACACAAGCAGATCCGCGAGCTAGAGCGGCGAGTGAGGGCGGCCAACGTGTCATCCTGAGTGCGAAGCACGAAGGATTCCCCCGATCCCGCGTCACGCGGGGAGATCCTTCGCGTCGTTATCACGACGCTCAGGATGACAGGGTGGGGGGCGCAGCCAAGCCAGCATGTCTTCAAGGGTCACGTAAAACGCCGGTAACAACAGCAGGCTGATGACGGTGGCGAACAGCACGCCAAAACCGATGCTAATCGCCATGGGGATAAGAAAACGCGCTTGCATGGACGTCTCGAAGATCATGGGCATCAGACCAAAAAAGGTGGTGAGCGACGTGAGCAAAATGGGGCGGAAACGTTTCATGCCCGCCGTCACAACAGCATCTTGCGCGCTCGCGCCCTCCGCTCGCGCTTGGTTTGCCGCGTGAATGAGGACCAACGAATCGTTCACCACCACGCCCGACAACGCCACAATCCCCATGATGCTCATCAAACTGAGGTTGTAGCCCAACAGCAGATGCCCCAATGCCGCGCCGACAATGCCAAAGGGGATCAACGACATGACCAACAAGGGCTGGGTGTAGCTTTTAAACGGAATTGCCAACAAGGCATAGATCAACAACAAAGCCATGAGAAAACAAAATCCCAAGCTCGACATGGCCTCGTTCTGCTCACGCTGCTGCCCGGCCATGTGAACACTCAAGCCGGGATATTGTTCCTGTAACCGTGGGAAAGCGGTTTGTCGCATGTGAGCTACTAGCTTGCCCGAGCTGGTCAACTCCGGCACAAAATCTGCTTTGACGGTGGTAATCCGGTAGCCCTCCTTGCGCCGGATCGAGGTCCCCGAGCGTCCAAATTCCATGCGCGCCACATGACGCAGGGGAACCCAACCCGCGTTTTTGCCGGAGCCGCAGCGAACCGGCAGCCCCTGCACGTCTTCCACCGACTCTCGTAGATATTTCGGTAACCGCACCATAACGCGGACTTCGTCTCGCCCCCGTTGCCGTCGAAACGCCTCGGCGCCAAAGAATGCTTCGCGCACTTGTCTGCCGAGGGCCGCCGGGGTCAGCCCCAACCGCTTGCCCGCGTCGGTGAGCTTGACGGTCATTTGTTCCTTGCCCTCGGAAAGATCGTCGCGGACGTTCGTCACGCCGGTGTAGTCGCGCATGCGTCGCGCTAGATCAACGGCCGCCTCGGTCAACACGTCGCTGTCGGTATGGCGCAGCTGCACAGACACCGTGCTGCCGCCGCCGGGGCCGCCGGCGTCTTGAAACGCAAGCGATCGCAAACCAGGAAAATCCCCGATGCGCTCACGCCACAGCTTAGAGAACCGCTGACTGGAAAAGGGACGTTTGTCCGCGCCCGCCAACCAGACCATCACATCCACCGAGTGCGTACCCGTGGCCCCTTGCGGGCTGATGCCGTCGTTCGCGACCGACTGGCCGATGTGGCTAAACATGCCGCGCAGACTGTCTTGCGCTTTCTGATCGGCCAACACATCCCGTGCCGATCGCATGACAAAGCGTTGCAAGCGTTCCGTCTCGGTAACAGGCGTGCCGACAGGCAGTTTGGCCGAAGCCACCACGATATCCGAGTCGATGTTGGGGAAAAAGGTGAATCCCAAGCGCCCGCCGCCCACCAAGCCCGCCACCACGACCAGACAGGCCGTTCCCAGCGCGATGGTCACGGGTCGCTCTTGTACCGCCTTGATCGCCAAGGGGCGATAACGCTCATGAATGAAACGGTGCAGCGCTCCCGCGAAGCGCTTCTGCCACACGGACACCCAAGAAAACCAGCCGCCGCGATCAGGAGAACCGCCGGGTGCCCCGTTGCCGTGCGGTGCTAAGTGGGCGGGCAAAATGAACAGGGACTCCAACAAGGAGATGATCAAAACCGTCACGACCACCATGGGAATAATCCGGAAAAACTTGCCAAATACTCCCGGGACGAAAAACAACGGCAAAAACGCGGCCACGCTGGTCAACACGGCAAAGCAGATGGGAACCGCGACTTGTTTGGCGCCCCAAATAGCCGCCATCAACGGAGAAGAAAATCGATCGCGTGTCGCATAAATGTTCTCCCCCACGATGATGGCATCGTCCACCACAACGCCCAGCGTAATGATGTAGGCAAACAGCGAAATCATGTTGATGGAGCCGCCCAAGGCGGGCATCACCAGCAGCGACCCCAAAAACGAAGCGGGAATGCCCACGGTGACCCAAAGAGCCAGCCGCGGCTCCAAGAACAACCCTAAAACGACGAACACCAACAGCAGACCCATCCAGGCGTTCCGCAACACCAAGTTCACGCGTTGGGCGTAAAGCTCGGAAAAGTCATTCCACACAGTGGCCTGGATGGTGGATGGGAGCTCCTGTTTGAGACGCTCCGCGTGACGTTCGACCGCTTCGGCCACGGTAAGGGGAGTCTGATTGCCTGTGCGAAACACGCGGAGCATCACGGCCGATTCTCCGTTAAACACAGCGCTTTCGCCCGTGTCGGCGAAACCGTCCGCGATGCGCGAGATGCTCCCCAAACGAACAAGCGAACCTGATTGATTACGCGCCACCGGCACATGCGCCAGGCTCTCAACGGGCAACGGCTCGTCGGTGAGAATATTCAAATCCTTGGCGCCCGTGCGGACGTCACCCGCGGGAATTTCCGCCCAAGCCCCGCGAATGCGCGCGGCGACGTCGGCGAGAGTCAGGTTGTATCCCCGCAGAAAGCTAGGCGCGATTTCGATGGAGATCTCGCGAGGTTTGGCGCCCACCAGCTCCACCCGATCGATAGCCGGATCACGCAGCAACTCTTCGCGCGCCGCGGCGCCGTAGTGGCGCAAAATGGCGTCATCCACCGCGCCATGAAGCACGAGCGAAACCACCTCGCTACGCGCCGACATGAGCGTCACAACGGCCCGTTCGGCGTCTTTGGGGAACGACTTGATTCCATCGACGGCGCTGCGAACGTCGGCCAGCACCTTGTCGGGGTTGGCGCCAAAGGCAATTTCCACCATCGCGGTCCCCAGGCTTTCCCGAGCCGTGAGAGAAACCTCCTTGGTTCCATCAACGCCCGAC
>JBCCEG010000191.1:0-3782 GCA_039030455.1 Myxococcota bacterium
GCCGGTCTGTTTTACAACGATGGCGTTGCGCCCGCGGCCCGGGGGGGTCCGGGGGTTTTTTTGGACTTTTGAGCCGCTATTCTTCGGTTCTCGACGACGGTAGGGTCGACATCCGAAAGCGGGAATCCACGCCCGTCGGAACGCGGTGAGATCCTTCCTCGCTCCGCTCGTCAGGATGACAGGAGCGGCTGCGCTTCCTCCTGTCATCCTGAGTCTGTCCGCAACGATAGTGAAGGACAGGCGAAGGATCTCCCCGAGCCGACGCAACGCCCGAGCCCGGCAACGCACGCGGTGCTAGAGTGGGGACCGGGATTGGGGGCGTTGACGCGCCATTTGTTGGAGCAGGGTCTGCGCGTGCACGCGGTGGATGTGGATGAATGCTTGCTTGGGCTATTGCGCCATCGCTTTGCGCCGTTTGTGGAGCGGGAGATGCTCCGGCTACACCATGGCGACGCGCGGACGTTTGACGTACAAAGTGTGATAAAAAGCGAAGAAGAGCTTTGGAGTGCGGCGGCTCGACGCCGCTTTCCATTGTCGGATTCGCCGCTAAAGCAATCGGATGCGGGGGCGGAAGCTCGACGCCGCTCTCCTTCCGGTCAGCTTGTCCTATGCGGCAACCTCCCCTACAACATCGCCTCGCGCTTGCTGGTGCGTAGCGTTGAGTTGGCGCGATATGTCCGCGCGGCGGTCTATTTGGTGCAAAAAGAGGTGGCGCAACGCGTGTGTGCTTCTGGCGGAAAAGCGTATGGGCTGCTTTCCGTGTTAGTGCAAGTGCGTTTTCAGACACGCTTATTACGTACCGTGCCCGCCGGTGCGTTTTGGCCCGTGCCCAAGGTAGACGCCGCGGTGGTGGAGTTGATTCCCCGCCCCGAGCAAGAGCAGCCCCAGTTGGAATGGGGGGAGTTCAAGGCGCTGGCGCGAACCGCTTTTGCCCAACGCCGCAAAAAATTGGGGAACGCGCTTGCGTGTCTGCGGGGTGCCGGTGAGGCTTTCCGCAGGGCCGATATCGACCCTTCGCTCCGCGCCGAGCAGCTCACGCCAACCGATTTTGCGCGGCTGCACCACGCCCTGGCAAAATAGGCGCGCGGCGCTTTGGAGTGCGGTCGCTTGAGACAGCTTTAATCACGGCGGCTCGACGCCGCGTTGTAACCCTGCCCGCTAATCCGTCAAATCCTACAAATCCTAGTCGGTATTGTCCCGGAGGTTTTGAATAATACGCTGTAGTGGCCGCAACCGAGGCGCTTTGCGCGCGAACGCATCCAAAAACTTGGTAAGTTCCGCGAGTTCGGATTTTTGAATAAGGTCATCCTTGCGCCCATGGGCGATCTCAGACATGGACCCAAAGAGAAAATAAGCGACGAAGAGCCTGTGAACAGGATTGAGCGGAATCCCTTTTTCCAGCCCCTGTTCAATTTCTTCTCCCAACTCAGACAGGCCGTTTCTTGCTTGTTCTACTTGTTCCATCAACTGTTTTTGTTCTTCTTCGCTAACACCGGCGTTCAGCTGTTTTTCGTGGTTAATCAGTTGCTCCAGGCGCGCCAGCCGCTCCCTTTCTTTATCCGACAGGGTTTCTTTAGCGTCTCTGGCTGTTGCCAGCAGATCGTCCATCGTCTCTCTGATTTCCGGCAAAACCTCCCGCAAGGCCGTGGCCGAGACATTGGTATTGCTAGAGTCATCATCGGTTCGCGGGCCGGTTTGGGGTTGACCATCCTGTTTCACGCTATTTTTTTCAGGGGGTTTAGGCGCGGCAGGCAGATTCGTGGAGCTACCCCGTTTGTTGTTGCCCCCGGCGGTGTCCGGCAGCGGTTCCTCCGCCAAATCCGAGTCGTCACCCATGTCATCGTGCCAGATATCTTCTTCCACCGCATGCTGGGGGGCTTGGGGCGAGCGAGTCTCGTTGAATCGATAGATGGCAATGCCTACCGCAATACCGAGGACACCCGCGACCAGCGGCCACTTTGTTATGGATCTATTCATTGCGCCTCTTGCGGGTCCGGGCAACTTTTTCCGCTTATCAAAGCTTAGCAAGCTCAGCCCGCCGTGCACAACTCACGGGATTTGTCGGATGGTCGGATGCCGGGGAGTGGAGGTGACAGCCAATCCCTTTAATTCGAACATACCCCGCTGCTTGCGGCGGGCACATTTGTCATGGGGTTTCCAAAGGGGAGAAGCGGAGCTCTCGCCCTTTGGTCGTTCCTCGGAGTACATACTCCGAGGAACGAAATTCGATTGATACTAGGACCAATTCACGGAAGTAACACCTTCTTCTTCGTCGTCTCTGCCCTCGCCGGAGTTTTTCGGGCCGGAACCAAGACTTTTTATGCATCTATCCATGAGAATTGGCGATTAGAGTGCATTATGTTGACTTCTTAAAGAGATGTAAAAAGAATCACTAAACATTTTTTATAAAATTTTTTACTTTTTTTAAAAAATCTTCATTTTTTTGGAATTAGTTGGATTTTTTTCTTTCTCTCCTGTGTTGTTAATTCAGGTAACCAAAAAAACAGGACCTGGAGGGCAAGGTTATGACAAAGAGACACATCATTTCGCGGTTAGGAATTGTAATTGGCTTGTGCGGCTCGCTGAGCTGCGCTTTAAAAGGACCAAACGGCTTTGAACATGACTCCTCCGAGATCTTCGCGCGACACGCGGCCGCATCGCTGCAAGACCCTGCCGTGGCGCGGCAGGCGAGCATGCTGTTTGGTGGCGATGGCAGCGAGGGAGCGGGCGGTTCCCCGAGCAGAGCTGTCTCTGCGTCTCAACCAGACTCGGACGGTTGGAAACAGCGCATTCGCGGATGGTTGTTTAACCTGTTGGCCCGCCTGCCCGAAGGGAATTTCGACACGGCCCGCGAACGAACGACTCACGCGTTTACCGCGATCGATTCCGCCGCCCTGGCCCAACTGGGCCCCGTGGGCGAGCATTTGCAAGCCTTGCAAGGCCGGTTGGCGGCTCTGGGCGTGGTGGCGATTCAGCGTCTGCCCGACAAACAGGGCGTGGAGCTGCGGATAGAAGACGCGGAGGAGCGATTGTTCTTTTTGGCGCGCTCGTCTCAAGGCGAGGTGCGCGGCCAGTGGCGCCAAGAGTTCGGCGCCGGCGCGCCCGCCGCTTTGTGGCGAAAATTGGACACGATCGCCGCCGAGCTCGCGGCCGGGCCCGCGAGCATGAAGGTGTATGTGGCGGGGCTAGAGGCAACGCTGCAAGAGTGGCGCGCGGCAATGCACCAGGCCCAAGCCGCCAAAAAGCCCTTGTGGATCAGATGGTCCGTGCCGCTTGCAACCGGCATCGAGCTTTCGATGCGAGATGTCACGGGGCAAGAGCTTTACAGCTGGATGGTCGGGCAGCGCAAACTCAAGCAGGCGCAACAGCTGGCGCTCGCGCACGCGGCCAAGGACCAAGAGGTGGCGAAAAGCCAAAAGCAGGCCGAGCAACTGCGCCACATGCGGCGCGATTTACAGGTGGCGAAAGAGGGTTTATTTTTGGCCAATGGCGAGCTACAACACCTGACACAAAGCAATCTCGGCGGCCTCAATCGCCTGTCAAACCACAGCACCGACACCTCCCAGCGGTTTAGCGAGATAACAGTCATTTCAGGGGGACAGCGCCTGCGTTTCCAAAACGCGGCGGCTCCCGATGGCAATCAGGCGAATGGTGGGGGGCATCAATCCGGTCAGGCCTCCGAGCACCTTTCTGGTTCCGGCCAACAGATTCAGCTGGCGCGGCAGCTGGTGCTTCAAAATGGGGTAGGCCAACAACGTAAGAGAAGTCGATCGTTGCCGTTA
>JBCCEG010000192.1:0-3757 GCA_039030455.1 Myxococcota bacterium
CCGGCGGTGTTGAAGTAGCGGGGCATGGAATCACCCTATCACGCTGTGGCGGTCGGGGGTGTTTTGGGTGTGGGTTGGATGGGGGTTGAGGGGCCTTTTTTTGCCCGAAAGGGGGACTTTCGGACCAAAAAAGGGGGGTAAGTTGGAAGTTCCGGGGGCTCAAAACGTCTTTTTCGGGCCGTGTTCGAAAAATGAAACCCGCATGGAATCTGTCTATGCCCCCTCCGGGCGTGCCCCCGCGCGCGGGCCGCTCTCCCGCGCGCGCGTACCGTACACGTCATGGGTCCCCGGGATGCTCGCTTTTTCGCTTGACTCGGAGGTCTCGGACCCGCTTGAGAAGGGAGTTTCGGAGCAAAAAGAGAGGACGCACGGGGGGAGGTCGCGGCGCCGAAAACAGGGAAAAGTGGCGGCCCTTGGGTCGATTTTGGGCCGATTCTTGAACGGGTTTTCGGCGCCTTTCCCCATGTTCTCGATACGAAACCCGCGTGAAACCCGGCCATGCCCCCCGCGTGTGCCTCTCCATGGACGGTCGCGCGTGATTGAGGGGGCATCAAAGCGATCGCGCGCGCGATCCATTAAACAGGCTACAAGGCGCGCGGGGGAGGGGGTGATGTTCGTGTTGTTGTTCGTGCTCGCCGCGCTCTTTTTTTGGAGGGGTGTTGTGCCGATAGGGGTGATTAGGTTTGTTTTGTCTGTGGGGGTGTGCAAAAGGGAGGGGTTTGACGTTGGGGTGAAACATTTCGGGGAATGCATATTGCCCGAAATGTTTTGCCGCGGTATACTGGATTACCCGAAATGTTTCGGGCGATAACAGGAGAAAAACTTTGCGGGTAATCCTCCAAGCTCCACCCTCCCCTCAAGAGTGGGTCCTCGCTTTCCTCAAGCATCTTCACCAAACCGACTACGCGCAAAGCACCATCCACAGCTACCAAAAAGACCTCCGGCGCTTTCTCGCCTTTTACCAACAGGCCTATCCGCGAGAAACCACGTTGGACAATCTGCAATCGGCCTGCCTCGTTCACTTTCGCCAAAACATGGTCCATCAAGACAAGCTGGCGATCGCCACCGTCAATCGACGCCTCGAGGCCTTGCGCCGTTTCTGCCGCTTTTGTCACGACAACGGCTGGCTCACGCAAAACCCGGCCGCTTGCGTCAAATCCATGCGGATCTCCAAACAATCCAAGCCACGCGGCTTAACGGTTCAACAAACCCATGCATTGATCCAAGCAACCATGCCGCTGGAAAGACGGCTTGGCGTGCGCGATCACGCCCTTCTCCATCTGTTGTTGCAAACCGGTTTACGCATCGGCGAAGCAGCGGCCTTGTTGATCCAAGATCTGGTCATTTACGACCGCTCCGGCTGGGTCCGTGTCCGAGACGGCAAGGGGCATCGCCAGCGCGCCGTTCCTCTCAACGCCACCGCTCGCGGAGCCCTGCGTCGGTACCTGGCCACGCGCGGGGACACACGGGGAGACAAACCCGTCTTTGTCAGCGAGCGGGGGGCTCCCCTTTCCGTTCGAGGCATGCAGATCGTCATGGGCAATTTGGCAAGGCGCGCCGGGCTGAAACGAGAGTTTTCCGCCCATGTGCTTAGGCACACCTTCGCGCTCAATTATCTGCGCGATAACCCCGGCAAGCTCGCCGACCTCTCTCATTTGATGGGGCATGAATCCGTCAACACCACGGCCGTTTACGCCCGCTCCTCCGAGCAGGACATGGCCGACGATTTGGAACGTAGTCAATTCAACGTCGAGGCTGGGTTGGTCGGGGCGTGAATTCTAGGAGAAAAGAGACGCCGCACGCTCCGCCACGCTTCCGAACTTACAGGGCAAGACAACGCGGTTTTTGGGCACGCGGCTGAACCCGAGGGTTCCTTGTTGTCGTCCATGGCCTGCGCATCCATGCACAACAGGGGGACCGCCGCGAGGGCGAGGAGGTTGAGGGAAAACGGACGTAACTTCATGATGGACCTCCTTGATCGCGTGGGCGGCTTTCCTCACCGGTGACGGCGGGGAAAGGCCGTTGTTTAGATCCACGAGATGAAACGAATAAGTCAAACGAACTTATGTAAAGAGTGGAGGGGGCAACGGATTGTTTTCCCGTTGTCCCCGTTTAGCCATCCGCCGGTACCGGGCGGCGGTGACGGAGTGACGGGCGCGGGGCACCCGTTAACCGCTAATAAGCCAAATGTCCTTGAGCCTCACCGCGTGCTCCTGGGAATCGCGTGAAGTCACGCGGCGGGTGGAAGTCGTTTCCAACCGCTTTTTCGCTTCGCGTTCTTGTTTCCGCAAGGCGCTCGCCCGTCGCGCCGCGCCGTTCGCCTTGGCGGTTTCCCCGATCGCGCGATGGGCGGCGGCCATGCGCTCGCGCAAGTCGGCCAGCTCCTCCCTGTTGTCATAACCTTTCTCATTCTTGAGGACGGTCGCGGCCTCTCGGAGAAACTTCAAGGCCGTTTTGTGGTCGCCCTTGGCTTCGTGGACCTTGGCGATCCGGCTCAGAGCCTTTGCCAGGGCGGAATCTCGCAACCAGGAAATGATATCGAGGGCGAAGGTCGCGGCTTTCTCGGCGGCGGTGAATTGCTTCAACGCTTGGTCGAGCCTGTTTTGCGCCAGCGCCTTGTCGCCTTGGTTGAAGTGCTTGTTCAGTATTGCCAGTGCCGTCAGTTTGGTTGTCAGTGTTCTCTTGTCCATGGTTTTGCCTCCCGTGTTTGCTTGTCCATCTATATCTAGACTAACGCATTGTTTTAGTTTTGTCAAGATTTTATTTTGGAGAAACAGGAAATTCTCAGCCAGGGCAAGAGAATAATCCGACAAAGGCGGATTCGCCGGATTCTCTTATTTTGGGAATCTAAGGGTCTCTTTCCCGATTCCGACCCCGCGCTTGCGCCAGCCACCGGTATACGCTCGTTTCGGAACAACGAATTCCCCGCTTAAGCAACTCTCGGACAAGCAAACGACCGCCCACTTTCCCAGAGCTATCCTTGGCGAACCGTTCGGCCGTCTCTTCAACCAAGAGCTGCTGTTCCCCCGACAAGATCTTTTTTCTCCCTCCTCCTTTTCGTCTCTTTGTTTTCAAGCGCCGTCCTTTCTCCACCCCCTCCAAGCCCCGCTCGCGGTAGCGGTTCAACCAGTCGTAAACGGTCGCGCGGGAAACACGCAGGATGGACGCGACCTCTTGCACGGAGCGGCCTCCCTGCCGCAATAGGGAGAGAGCTAGGAACCGGATCTTGTCGTCCGCGTTCCTCGAATTCCGGTAAAGCTTGGTGAAGTCTTCCCGCGCGAGGAATTTAGGCGGCTCTGCCCGGCTTGCGTCGGTTTGCTGTTCCTGTTTTTCCTCTTGCCGCCGGCGGTACGCATTCAGCCGGTTGTGGATCGTCATGGGCGAAACACGCAGGGCGGCGCCAATCTCCGACACGGAGAGGTCCGTTCGTTGAACCAGGAGGAGAGTCAGGTATCGTGCTTTCTCGCGGGGACCGGGGGCTTCGCGATACAGGGCCGTGAAGTCTTCTTGCTTGAAGGCCTTGGATAAACGGAGAGAGTCTTTCGCCATGTGACTTGCGTATCGCGTTCTTGCCGCCGCGTCAATTGTTTTGTAAAGCGGACCGTTTTGCCCGTGTTTTCGATCAGGGTTCAAGCGCTTGATCCTCTTGGCAATCGATCATGGTCAAACGCCTTGACAAGACGAGTTTTCATGCCACGATAGGGAGAACGGGACCGGCGGCATGTTTGGTTTGTCTCCCCGTCCTTGTCCTTCTCCC
>JBCCEG010000193.1:0-3753 GCA_039030455.1 Myxococcota bacterium
CCAAATTCCACGAGAGCCCAAATTAGACCTATCGTAAAAGCTTTTTCGGCTGTCCCGATTGTTGAGCCGCCTCCAACTTCAGTGGCAAAGATTGCCGCTACAACAATAAACGTCGTATGGCTCTTTGGGTCGCCAATCGTGTACTGCTGCATGGTGGTGATGCCGCGCCCGGCGCGAATGCCGATGATGAGCGTAATCAGTAAGTAGAACGCAACGACGGCGGTGTCGATGGTGAGCAGGTGCGACACGGATGGGTCTCCTTATGTTGGCAATTCAGAGCGCGTTTTCGCGCTTGCGTCATTTCTAGCCATAGGCTAAGCCAATACGCCGCCGCGAGGCAAACGGTTTTTTAGTGTCGCGCTGAAGTTGCTTGTGAAAAAAAGCGGACATCTTTTTTACCGGCTCTTTGGCGGCCTACCGGCACCAGCTTCACGTTCAGTTATAAGCTAGGTTTGCGTAGCTTTGCAAGGCGAACAAGCCTTTGTTTGTTGCTGTCGCGGCCGCGCGAGGTACGGCGGATCTCGCGGCAACGCGAAAAAGATGAGCCAGTAGACCGTGTCGCCGATCAAAAACATGAAGCTGCCCTCTCGGAGATCCGCGACAAAGGTGGAAAGAGCGTTCACGCCCGCCAACGACACGTAAAGCAGCACGCCCAACAAGGTGCCCCCAGCCCAGTGTCGCAGCACTGTCTTTTTGCCCACGTATTTCAGGTTCAGCATCCTGCAGACCCAACACCCATTCCAATCCGTTGTCGTAAAAGCTCGTGCTGAACCCCGCCCAGGCGATCATGGTGCAGTAGCTCATCAAGTAAAGCCCCTGGAACTCCAGCCTGTTCCAGGGTCTGAAGCATCCGCTGGAAACGGTTTGGGGGGGGCTTCGTCGGGATTGTCGGGCAGCGTGACCCCCATGGGTTCTTCGTAGATGGGCACCCATCGCGGGGGTTGCCGGTTTTGTTCGGTCATCACAAAATCACTTCCTTTTTGTCATTCCCGCCCCACGCTGTCATCCCTGTGAAAGCCTGAACTTTGGACACAAGTCTGTCGCCCCCGTGAAAACGGGGGCCTAGACCAAAACGCTCGATCATTTTCCCTTGTCATCTCAGGACATGAGAAATACCCACTATATGGTCTGGATCCCCGCTGGAGCCTGCCCTCGCGGAGGCGGGGGCGGGGATGACAGGGTGGTTAACTTTTTTGGCGGATTGGTATAACAATTGGTATAATTTGCATTGAACTTTTTCTTGGTGTATGGTTTAAACCAAACAGGCGATCACGCCACAAACAACGTAAAGAGGAGAGAAAAAATGGCAAGCATGGCAAAGATGACCATCATCGGCAACTTGGGCAAGGACCCGGAGGTGCGTTACACCCAATCGGGAGTAGCAGTCTGTAACCTAAACGTAGCGGTGAACGAGCGGCGCAAAGAAGGCGACTCGTGGACGGAGCATACAGAGTGGTACACCATCGTCTGCTTTGACAAACGCGCGGAGCTGGCCGGTGAATACTTGAAAAAGGGGCGGCAGGTGTACGCCGAAGGGCGACCCCAATACCGGACCTGGCAAGACCGAGACGGGCAAACACGCGTGAGCGCGGAGCTGGTGGCTTTTCAGCTGCTATTCTTGGGCGGACGCGACAGCATGGGTCACACGGAAGAAGGCGTAGGGTCTCCGACTCCGGCAACCCCAAAAAGCTCGGAGAATCCGACTCCGGAAGGTCAACCGACACCCGGCGGCGGCACCAATTTCCAGGCCTCGGGCGAACAACTCACGGACGACGACGTACCGTTCTAGGGCCGCGGATCACCGGATTTGACGGATTGTGAACACAGATTCAAGAATTCATCGGATTGATGGAATTGAAGGGACATCCGACAATCCATCAAATCCTGTGATCTGTGATACTACTTGGCAACGGCAAGCGCGGCAATGTCTCGCCGATTGCCGACCACAACAAGAACATCCCCCTCCTGTCCCACCTGATCGCTTTCGGGCATGGGTTGCCATTTTTGCGCGTTGCGGCGGATGCCGATAACCGCCACGTGATAGCGATCTCGCAGTTGCAATTGCCCCAAGGTCCGCCCTAAAAACGGCGCCGGCAAAGGCACATCCGCCACGACCTGGCCGGTGGGCAACACCGTCTCTTCCAACGCGCTATCGACCAAGAGAGAACGCGCCAGCTCTTGACCCATCTGCCGCTCGGGATAAACCACGTGGGTAGCCCCCACGCGTTGCAAAATCTGCCCGCGAACATACGTTGTGCTACGTACCACCACCTTGTGCACACCTAAATCATGGAGCGCCGCGCAGGCCAAAACACTCGCTTCCAGTTGGTTTTCACCAAATGCCACCACGGCGGCCGCGGCCTTCTCCACCCCCATGGAGCGTAATGCTTGCGGATCGGTGGCGTCGAAACAGACAGCCTGCCCAACACGATCTTTAACGGCTTCGACACGCGCCTCGTCCTTGTCAATAGCCAGCACGTCCACGCCTCCTTCGTAGAGCGTCACAGCAGTGTGGCGCCCCAGCTGGCTCAATCCCATTACGACAAACAGTTTCATACGTTCCTCCAGTTCCCCTCTTAAGCTACTACCACGGATCACAGGATTTGACAGATGGTCAACACAGATTCAAGGATTCATGGAATTGATGGAATTGAAGGGACGGCTGAATGTCGGACAGTGGATTCGGGGCTGGATCCCTGCTGGAGCCTGCCCCTGACCCCGAGCAGGGGCAGGAATGACAAAGTGGAAACATCGCGCGCTTCGTCCAAACCATTCATCCGATAATCCCGTCAATAATCCCTCAATCCGTGGTACTAGCCCACGGCAATACGCGTGAGGGGATATCGATACGCAACCGGTTTTTCCCTTTCGCCCACGGCAAGTGCCAAGGTCAGCGGGCCGATGCGCCCGATGAACATCATCCCAATCAACACAAACTGTCCCACGGAAGTTAGTTGCGACGTCACCCCCATGGAAAGACCCGTGGTGGTGCCCGCCGATACAGCCTCAAAGAGCAAAACGCGCAGCGGGAAATTCTCGGTCGTCGCCAGGATGAAAACAGCCGTAACCACCACGCCCACCGCCAACAACACAATGACCAAGCTGCGATTCACCAACGCGCCGGCCACTCTTCTCCCAAAGAGTTGTACCTCGCCTTGCTCCGAAAGCAACGCGCGAACAGCCACCGCGGCAATGACAACCGTGGTGATCTTAACCCCTCCCCCCGTGGAGCCGGGCGCGGCACCGATGAACATCCACAGCGAGCACAGCAACGCCGTACTCGCTGACAGCTCCTCTAAAGAGATCGTCTGCAAACCGGCGGACCGCAGGGTAATAGACTGGAACAAAGCCGCTTGTGCCCGCGCCCCTTGGGGCAAGAGAGCCAGCACGCCCTTGTTTTCCAACAACCAAAACAGAGCGAAACCCACAACATCCAGCAGCAGCATGCCGGTCAATACCACCTTGGTTTGCGTGTGTAATCGGCGCCAAACAGCGCGGGGACCGTTGCCGCCGGGCCCTACCCAAGAGCCGGCGAGATCCACAAGAACAAAAAACCCCAAGCTGCCTAAACGAATCAACACGACAAAAATTCCCCACACATCGGGACGATCCACCCACGCATGCAACGAATTGTCCCACAGGCTAAGCCCCGCGTTACAAAACGCGGAGACCGCGTGGAACAAAGACCACCACGCACACTCGCCCCAATGGGGAAATGCGTCGTGCCAGACCGCGAACAGCGCGACGGCACCC
>JBCCEG010000194.1:0-3732 GCA_039030455.1 Myxococcota bacterium
CAAGCAGTTCTAATGCGGATCCCCCCACCCTGTCATCCCTGCGAAAGCAGGGATCCATTTTGGGGCATTTCGCCAACTTTTCATCGGAAAAGCAGCGCGGGGACCTGTTTGGAAGGCCCCTTTCGCGGGAATGACAAAATGGGGGTTGCGGGAAGAACAAAAAGAAAACTTATTTTCCAAGAATGGTATTATTTGGGGATTCTCGCGGTTTTTGCCGACTTGACGCGGGGGGCATCGGCCCACAGCCCCTCAATGTCATAGTGCGCGCGCGCTTGTGGCGTGAACACGTGGACGATAGTGTCGCCGTAGTCCAGCAGGACCCAGCTACCCTCCTCTATCCCCGCCTCTTGCCCCCGCTCTCCTTCTACCCCCAAAGGCCGCTTGCCACGCCGTTTGAGCTCGCGGGTTACATGATGTGCCGCGGCAAGCACGTGTCGTCTGCCCGTGCCCGAACAGATGACCAAGTGATCGGTGTAGCTGTTGAGCGCGGCGATGTTGAGAATACGGATGTCCTCGGCTTTTTTGTCTTCCAGGAGAGTGGCGCAGGTTTGGGCTAGGGCGATCCCCGCGAGTTCGGATTGAGGAAGTCTGGTTCGCGTCATGCCCGTTCCTTTTCCAGTTGAACAACCTGTTTTGGTGCTGTCGCGCCATGCTGGATTTTACGAGCGGTTTGCCGCAGCGCCGCCAGCTGTTGCAACGCCGCCAGCGGCGTGGTGCGGTTGACATCGATGCGCGACAGTTTGTTCAAAAAGGCGGTGAGCTGCTGGGAATCCGCCGCGGCCGGTGGTTGAGTTGGGGGATCCGGTTGAAAGAACACTAGTTGTCCGTCGGCGTTGCCCAGCGACGTCGTCGATTTAACGGAGTCGGGGATCGTTTTGTTTCCCTCCTCGGCGTTCTGGACAGTGCTCACGGTCTTAGAGACGCGATGAATCGCGTCTCTACACGTCGCGGTTTTATGCTTTGGTTCCTGTTGAGGTTCCCGCTCCAGTCCGGTGAGGACTTCCCGCGCTCGGGCCAGCACCGCGTTGGGCAAGCCCGCCAGGCGCGCCACATGGAGACCGTAGCTTCTGCCCACGCAGCCGTCGCGCAAGGTATACAAAAAGGCAATGGCGTTGCCGTCTTCTTGCACCGCCACGTGCACGTTGCGCAGGCGCGGCAATGTGTGAGCCAACGCGGTGAGTTCGTGGTAGTGCGTGGCGAAAAGCACCCGGGCGCCCACGCGGTTGTGGAGGTGCTCGGCCACCGCGTGGGCGATGGAAAGGCCGTCGAATGTGCTGGTGCCGCGCCCGATCTCGTCTAGCAACACCAACGACTCAGGCGTGGCGGCGCGCAAGATGTGAGCGGTCTCGTGCATTTCGACCATGAATGTCGAGCGCCCCTCTAGCAGGTCGTCCGACGCGCCCACGCGGGCGAACAATCGATCGCACACGCTCAACGTGGCTTGTTGTGCCGGCACGAAACACCCTGCCTGCGCCAGCAGCTGAATGAGAGCCGTTTGTCGCATCACCGTGCTTTTGCCGGCCATGTTGGGTCCCGTGATCAGCAAAATTTGCCGATCGTCGCCCGACAGTTCCACGTCGCTTGGCACGAACGGGTCGCCGCGTTGCGCGTGCAACAGTTCCAACACGGGGTGACGCCCTTGCCGAATACACAGGTGCCTTGCTGCAGCCGGCAGCATGCGCGGACGCATGTAACGCCGTTGCAGCGACAGCTGGGCGAACCCGCACAAGGCGTCCAGTTGTGCGATGCACGTGGCTGTCCGCAGCACGCGCATGGCTTGTTCGCTCACTTTTTCGCGCAACTGGTCGAAGAGACATGCCTCGCGCGCAGCGCGCCTGACTTCGGCGGTGGCGACTTGTTCCTCTAGCCGTGTTAATTCGTCGGTGCCGTAGCGTTCGGCGCCGGCTACCGTTTGCTTGCGTCGGTATGATGCAGGGACCTTGCCCAGATGAGTCTTTGTCACCTCGATGTAGTAGCCGAAGACCCGCGTGTATTTCACCTTGAGGCTGGGGATGCCCGTAGCTTGGCGTTCCCGCGCCTCAATCGCGGCGATCTTGTCACGCCCACCGGCTGCCAGTTGCGTCAATTCATCCAGGGTTTTGTCGTAACCGTCGCGGAAGACGGTTCCCTCTCGCAACACAAGCGGCGGTGACTCCACCAGCGCGTTGCACAGCCATGCCCGCGCGTCCGACAAGGGATCGATTCCCGCGGCTAGATCGGCAAGAACGGGATTTTTGCCCTTGCCCAGGCGCGAGACTAGCCGGGGGAGTCGCCCAAGCGAGTCGCGCAAGTGGGCCAATTCCCGTGGGTTGACGCGGCCGCTCGCGCTTTTGGCCGTCAGGCGCTCTAGGTCGTAGACCCCTTGCAGGTCTTCTTGCAACGCGTGCAGGGTGTCGGGGTGCGCCAGCAACGCCCCGATGCGGTCATGCCGTTTGTTAATCGTCGCCAGATCGGTGGAAGGTGCCTGGAGCATGCGCGCGAGCGCTCGTCCCCCCATGGCCGTCTTGGTGCGATCCAGCAATGTCAAGAGACTGGGGGATTCCCCGCTTTTGCGGCCCGCGGTGTCCACCCCCAGGTGCCGCCGCGTCGAGGCGTCCATAAGCAACTGCTTGTCGATGCGGTAGGCGTGGACGGGCCGCACGTGGCCGCCCACATCGCCCTGTGTCGCGCGCACGTATTCCAGCACGAGTTGTGCCGCGTGTTTGCAGCTTGTGTGCGCTTGCACGGGTTGTAATAAAGAATTCAGCTCAGAAGGTGAATCCGCGCTGCTTGCCGAAAGAGCACGCGTCTCCATGCGGCAACGCCATCCTCCGTGCGCCGATCCGGCGGCCCCGACCAGCCATTGGGTCAAGGGACGGAGTTGCTGCACCGCGTGCTCGTGCACGAGCACCTCTGCGGGCGCCAAACGCTCCAACTCTTCTCGCGCCGTCAGGGGATCGGAGCTTGCCGTGGCGATGAAACGGCCCGTGGACCAATCCAGCGCGCCGATGCCAAACGTCCCGTTGTGCCGGCTGATACCCACCAAGTAATTGGAGGCTTTGGGTGGTAGCGTGTCGTCGTCGGTGGTGGTGCCGGGCGTCACCACGCGGGTGACGGCGCGCTTCACAATCCCCTTGGCCGCGGCAGGGTCTTCAAGCTGATCGCACAGGGCAACCTTAAGACCGCGCGACAGCAGCTTGGCGATGTAACCCCGTGCCGCGTGGTGTGGGAACCCCGCCATGGGGATGGGGCTTTTGCTATTCCGGTCGCGCGAAGTAAGAGCTAGCTCTAGAATGGGTGCCGCTGTTTGGGCGTCTTGCGCGAACATTTCGTAAAAGTCGCCCATGCGAAAGAGCAGCAGCGCATCGGGCGCTCGCTCCTTGGCCAGCAGCCATTGCCGCAACATGGGGGTGATCTTGCTGCCCGGGGGCAACAGCGACTTGGGAGGTGAGGGTGCGCGCACGCAAAATTGTCGCCGCCCCGTCCCGAGGGTGTCAAGAAAAGGTGTTTTGAAGTTACGATAACGACATGCGACAAGACGACGTCCAAGTGATTAACGCCAAAGGGCCGCTGCCCGGCGGCATTGACAGCTTCGCGGAAGTGGTACGCGACGGCTGCTGCTGGGTGGACAAGAGCTTGCTGATCGAGGACGCGATCACGTGCGACAAAAAGGTGATGCTCATCACGCGGCCGCGCCGGTTCGGCAAGACGATCAACCTGAGCCTGCTGCGGTATTTTTTCGACAACGCCCCG
>JBCCEG010000195.1:0-3729 GCA_039030455.1 Myxococcota bacterium
CCAACACCTGCGCATCGCCGATCCGCATCAGGTGTTGGATGCGCTCTTCGTCTTTTAGGCGCAGCACGCTGTTTAAAAACTGCCGCAACACCGGCTCGCGCTTTTCGTCGCCGAAAATGCGCCGAAACGCGTGGTCGTTTCTGGGGTCGGGGTAGCAGCCCGGTTGGATCAACATGGTTGTCTCCTTGTCATTTTTTTTGCTACTATACTATATAACTAACATCGATGCAAATTAATAGCGGCCCTGTTTCCAACCAAGGCGCGTTGCGCTTGGCTGAGTCGCCAAACGTGTCGTAAGGTAGAGAAGGCAAAAGGGAACGAATCATGTCCCACGGGGAAAAGTCATGAATAAGACAGCTATTTTTTGGTCGTTGGCTTGCCTTGTCTTGGCGGTTGCGTACGTTGTCACGCGCGATCAGGGTACAAGCGCGGCCGGTAGGCAGTTCCAGCCCCCAACTCTGCAAGAGTCGGAGATCGATCGCGTGGAACTGCTGGGCAGGAGCAATGTGACCTTGACGCGGCGGCGGGGCCGGTGGTGGTTACACGTGCCGACGGAGGGTTCCAAGGAAAAGAAAGAAGAAGCGAAGCAAGTCCCCGCCGACGCGAAAAGCGTGGCGGATCTGCTGCGGGCGTTGCGGGAGCTCAAGCACGATTATCTCATGACCGAGCATGTGGAAAAGCACGCCGAGTGCGGTCTGGGGGAGCCGCCCAAGGGTTCGATCCGCCTGTTTAAACGCGACAAGCCTGTTTGGACAGCGCGGGTGGGCGACGCGGTGGGCGGCGGCTTCGCGCGGCGTTACGTGTGCTTGCCCAACGCCGCCGAGGTGTTTGTCGTGAAGGGGGCGTGGTGGATTTTGGGGTTGGAAAGCGGCGAGATTGAGCGTTGGCGTGATCGGAGCGTGTTCGGTCCCGTGCGCGCGGCTGCGGTGAGCAAGGTGATTGTGCGCCCGGCGGTGCAAGAGAAAAAGCGCAAAGGCGAGGCGGCGGTGGTGGAGTTGCACGCCCAAGGCGAGGACGATGCGATCAAAGCCTGGCGGGTGGTGCAACCTAAGCAGCCCCCGCCCGACTACCGGTTGGATGGGGCCTTGGTCGATCGGTTGGTGCAAAATCTCGCGGAGCTGCGGGCACAGCGGTTTGTGGAAGACGAGGCTGGGAGGCGCCGGGCGATGAAACAGTTCCAAGATAGGCCTTTGGGAACCGTCGAACTCGTCTTGCGGAACAGCAAGCGTTATGCGTTGCGGCTGGCGCGGTGGAACGAGGACGTGATCGGCCAGTTGATCGAGGGTTCCGTTTCTGCGCCGGATGGAGAGGAGGGAAAGGCAGCAGCGTCCCCGATTTACGTGCTGCGGCCTGGCGACGCCGAGGCGCTATTGCCCGATTTGCCCACGTTGCGCGACTGGGCGATCTGGCGCCTGCCCCCCGCCAAGGTGCGCGAGGTGACGGTGCATGAGCCGGGGCAAGAAGCCATCCGGCTGGAGTACATGCGGCGCGATGAATGGTCCCTCAAGTCGCCGCAAGGGGCGTCTCATTACATTGACTTAGATAAGCAGCGGGTATGGGATCACGTGCAACGCCTGAGTGTTCTCACGGCAAGCGGCTTGGCGCCCTTGGCGCAACATGCCGGCCTGCGGGCGCGGTTACGCAAAGAGGGGACGCTGCTGCGGTTGGTTGTCAAGCACAGCCCGAACCAAGAGCTGCGGTTACTGAAGGCAGGCAGCGAGCAGGGTGAGCAGCTCTACTACGCCGTGCGGGAGCAGGGCGACGACGCGCCGGTGTACATGCTGCCCGCGCGGGAAGACGATCTGTGGGTGCGGGGGTTGAGCACGTTGGAGAGTGCGAAGAAAGAGTAAGAGATCTTTGGAACGAGGAAAACTTGAGCTAAAACGGTTTATCTTCTTCTAATTCAGTGCATAGGTCCTCGCTCTCTTGTTCTCCTTCTTCCCACCAGCAGTGATCTGTTGTATCGCAGAGATTTTGATCACCAATCATTTGACATTTTAAGCCGCACTTTTGGCTTACTTCGACGCATTCATAGTAATAATTACAATGCATTCCACACTTTTCTATGATATCTTTATATGCTTTGCTTGCTTTGGAAGCTCCTTGTGTACCCTGAGTCTTTACGGAACTAACACCAAGAATTGGATGTATTTTTTCTCTATTTCTTGCACAATTTCCATTGTTAGAAAAACAGTGGTTAAACGTATTTTTCTCGCATATTTCTTTCGACAGGTCAGAGCAATCCAGCAAGCAAGCGCCTTTTGTTTCGCCATCCGCGGTCTGGACCGCGTTTCGATACCACGTGCAGCTGTTGCCTAGAGTGGAACAGCTTAGCCAGCCTTTTGTCGTGCAGTTCACCATTTTTATCCAAGCCTTGCTTTCGTCTTGAATGCCACTGAAAAAGAGTTCCTCGGCATCACTTTTTTGGCCAACTTCCTTCCCGGTGCATGTTGTGTTGACGATGCACAGCAGAATGAAAACACCTCCGCTAAACCACTGAACAAGCTTGTTACTTCTCATTTCTTTTCCGGTTTCGGTTTTACACGTACAACACGGAAGCGCGCCGATGTATTCCCGTCAAACGGCGTTAGTGCGACAGTAAAAACATGGCGAAAAGGCGGGTGAGCACAAAGTCCAGCATCAGCACCGCTAGCGAGATGTGGACCACGGCGCGGGTGGTGGCCGCGCCCACGCCCGCCGTGCCCAGCTTGCAATGAAAACCCTGGTAGCAGCCGATGACGGCGGCGGCAAAGCCGAAGAAAAAGGGTTTGAGCAACCCAGACAGCAGATCGCCGACGCCAAGCACCTGGATGGCGGAGTGGTAGAAAAAGAGCGGCCGCAGACGAAATTCAAACCAACTGATGAAGAGCGCGCCGAGCTCGCCAACCAAGATGGCGAAGACACACAGCAGCGGGAACATGAACGTGGCGGCGATCACGCGCGGCAGCAGCAGCTTTTTATAGGGGTTGGCCCCCAGGGCGCGGATGGCGTCGATCTGTTCGGTCACGCGCATGGAGCCGAGTTCCGAAGCCATGCCCGCTCCCACACGGCCACCGACCACAAGCGCGGTGAACGCCGGCCCCAACTCCCGCACCATCGACATGCTCGTCACCTTGGGAATGTAAGGTACCGCGCCCATGGTGCGCAGCGTGAAGCCGAATTGGAACGCGAACACCAGGCCCACGAAGAACAGAGCGGCCACCGCCAAGGGTAGGGAGTACATGCCGACTTTCTTACATTCCAGCAGGATCGCCTGTGTTTCAAAGGGCCGTTCCGTCAATGCGCGGCAAAAGTGTCCCACGAACTCTCCCAGGCGCGCCGGGTAGGCGAGGGTGGGACGCCAGGCCGCGCCAAGGTGTCGCAGCGCCCGCGCGACCCTGCTCGCGTGTGCCGGATCGGGGGTTTGACGAGGGAGAGAGGACACGTGGATCACCTCGGTTTTTATTCAAATTTTTAGTACAGGTAATCGTTGTTCCACTGATGATATCAATGGCTTTTACATCATTTCCATTGCTGACTGTCGAGATATTGCCGCCCTTTGTGACGATAATGGTATCTCCTACCTCCCATCCTGTCGGCGTATCACTCAATTGAAATACTTTTTGCCCTTTGGCAGCGTCTGCTGCCAGTTTTGACATGCCTAATTTACTCTGTCCTAAAATTTCAAATTGTCCCATTGTCACAAGACCTATGGATAATTGCTCTGCATCCCAACCATAACGCCCCGTC
>JBCCEG010000196.1:0-3720 GCA_039030455.1 Myxococcota bacterium
CTTGCTGGTGTATGCCGCGTGCGAGTATCGACTAAGAAAGGTGTTGGCGGAGAAAGAGCTGACGGTGCCGGATCAGAAGAAGAAGCCGACGCAACGGCCGACGATGCGATGGGTGTTTGCCGTCGTTCGTGGGGATTCATGTGTTGGTGGTTCCCGGGGGCCGCAGGCGGGTGTTGGATGTCAAGGCGCGTCACTTGGTGGTGGCGCGGGCGCTGGGGCCGCCGTTCGAGGAGATGTATGCGTGGAGGCGTTCACCGACCCGTTCCCATGCCTAGGCTTGCCGCCCTTGCGGGGCGAGACAGGGGGCGTGTATCTTGATCTGGTGCCGGGGGTGGCTGGAAATGTCGAACAGGACAAAAACTGCACTCCTGTGCGAACGCATGTGCGGAATGTCGGATTCATAATTAAGGCCCCTGCTTAACGCAGAAGGTTGTGAGGCGAGGCTCTTGTTGCTGGAATCGCAAGCGATATTGCTCCGCCTTGGCCCGCGAGGTGAAGCCGTGCAGGCGCACGTGATAGACGATTGGCTTGCCGTTTCCTTCGTGGACTGAGTCGGAGTAGCCTCGGACCACGGCGGCGGGGTGGCCCTTGCGCGTCAGTTCTTGTTGCAGACGCCGCGCCAGCGCCAACGAGGGGAATGTAGCCACCTGAACGGCAAAGGGTGAGCCCGTGCTGCTTGGCAAAATATCGTCGTTGTGCGTGTTTACATGTCGCATGACTTGCGGTGTGTGGTTACCCAGTGCCTTGGTGAGCGCCCGCAGCAGCTTGCGGGAAGAAAGATCCGTCTGTTCCAAGGTTTTGGCACTCGGATTCTCAAGGTTTGTGGAATGGGTTGGATGAAACGTTGTATGAGTTGGGTTGTTGTCCGCCGCGATTGGCATGGGAGTTGTCAGCTCTCGGGGGAACGTGGGATTGAGCTCTGCTTGGAGTTTGTGTAGCCACACCGCCCGTTCGCGGGCTTGGGCGGCAATGTCATCGCGAGACTTTTGGTTTTTTGATGCCGAGGGCTTAGACGCAAGCGTGGCGTCCGACGAAGCAATAGGCGTGACAAGCGAGGGGCCAAGGCCGCCCAGGGCGCAGCCAAGCGCGGCGGCAAACCACTTGCTACTCGAATTCATCCGAGGACTTACTGACTTGCATCGTTCGTCGGAGGATCCATGCGCTCGGGCGCGGTGATACCCAAGACGCGCAAGGTGTTGCCAAGCGACAGTTTGAGGAGGGCGACCATGGCAATCCGCGCCTGCGACAGAGATCGGTCGGCCGATAGAATGCGCTGCGTATGGCGGTAACGGGTAAAGTAGCTGTGGAATTGCTCTACCAGACCGTAAGCGTGGTGCAGCACGCGGTGCGGCCGCAACGTGTTGGCTCCTTGTTGCACCGCGGTGGGTAGGGCCAAGGCCGCCTTGAGCAGTTCTCTTTCTTCGGACAGCGTCAGCCGCGCCCATGTTTGCCCCGGCAGCGTGTGCAGGTCGGCGACGGCGAGCCCTGCCTCGCGCGCTCGTTGCAGCAATGTGGCCATGCGGGCGTGCCCGTATTGCACGTAAAACACGGGATTTTCGGACACCCGCCTGCGCAGCAGGTCCACGTCGATGTCGAACGGTGCATCGGGGCTCCGCAACAAGAAGGCGAATCGAGCCGCGTCGGGGCCGATGTCGTCGAGCAGCTCGTCCAACCCGACTACATTGCCCTCCCGTTTTGACAAACGCACTTCTTGTCCGTGTTTTATCAACCGCACCATGTGCACCAGCACGAATTCCAACGCGCTTTCCGGCAATTCCAGCCCCCGCAGGCCCGCGCGCAGGCGACCGGCGTGCCCCACGTGGTCGGCACCGAACACGTTGATTAAGCGGTCGAACCCCCGCGCGCACTTGTCGGCGTGGTAAGCCAGGTCGGCTAAAAAGTAGACGGGGCGGCCGTCCTCGCGCAGCACAATGCGATCCTCCGTGTCGCCGAACTGGGAAGTCCGCGCGAATGTCCCGCCGCGTTGCTTGTCGGCGTGCAACGCCGCCTTGCTGTCGGCGCGGCGTTTGTTGTCTTGCGTGCCTACCGCGGCGTCGGCTTGGTACAACAGCCCTCGTTGCCGCAGTGTTTGCAGCACGTGGTCCAACGCGCCGCGCTCGTGCAACGATTGCTCCGACAGCCAACCGTCAAATGCGATGTCGGCGCGGCGCAGCGTGGCGCGCATGCTCGCCAGATTGTGTTGCACGCCCCGGTGGCCGAACCACGGCAGCCACTCTTGCGGACGTGTGCGCAACCACCGATCGCCTTCTTCTCGCGCGATCGTCTCCGCCAGCCGCCGCGTGTCTTCGCCGGAATACTGCACTTTTTTGTCATCCTGCTCCGTAGAGACGCGATTAATCGCGTCTCTACTTTGACGACAAAGGAAACTCTCATAGTAAGCGTGAAGGCTGCGCGCCAGCGCCTCGATTTGGCCGCCCGTGTCGTTGATGTAGAACTCGCGGGTGACGTCCCAGCCGGCACAGGCCAGCAGGCGGGCTAGTGCGTCGCCCACGAAGGCGCCGCGCGCGTGGCCCAGGTGCAGCGGCCCCGTGGGGTTGGCCGACACGAATTCCACCAGCACGCGGCCCTTGCCTGGTTCGCCTTGCCCAAACGCTTCACCTTGTTCCAAAGCCCGCGCGGCAGCTTGCGCCAACGCCTCGGGCGCTAGCGTGATGTTGATAAAGCCCGGCCCCGCCACCTCGGCTTTCGCCACGACATCCTTGTGCTTGACCAAAGCAGCGACAATTTCCACGGCAATCTCGCGGGGCGGTTTTTTCAGCGCTTTGGCCAGCTCCAAAGCGGCATTGCTCGCATAGTCGCCGTGTGAAGCGACCTTGGGCTGTTGGATGTTGGGAGTCCAAGTCGTGCCATTCGCGGATGCTTTGGTCGGGGGGACCCCAGAAAGTGTCGAAGAACCTTCCGGGGCTGTGGAGGGCGCCGCGACAGCGGCAGGCTTCGAACCGCAGACCGAAGGTCTAGCAGCCCACCTGCGTGGGCTGCGTGCGGGGAGAAGGGAAGGGCCATGTTTACAGGCCCGACTCGGGGTCCGAAGGACCTGCGGTGCAGAGACCGTGCCTGGAACAGGGGAGGATCCTCTGGATCCGACCTGGGAGTCGAAGACCCAAGCAAAGCCGCTTGCGGCCCTCCGCGCGTCTGGGTACAAAGAGTCGATAACCTGGATCAAGCGTTGCCGCAGTTGGCTGTGTAGCACGAAAAAAGTCTCCTTGCGTGGTTTTGTTAATTGAATGAAACGCAACGCAGCCCCCCGCGGCGGTTCCAATGGGGGACCCAGGCGGACGAAGTCACGGCTTGAGTTTTTTGATACGCGGCAGAGGCAACCGTGTCAGCTTGGCGACCGTGGCGACAGGGATTCCGTTGTTCAGCATGTTGCAGGCGACCTCTAGCTTGCCTTTCTCCAGGCCTTCCTGCCTGCCTTTTCGCAAACCCCTTTCCAAGCCTTCTTGAATCAACGCGCTTGCCACGGTCATGGCTTCCTCCTTTTCCTCCGTGCCTATTTGCTCTTCTACCTGTTTAATTATAGCACCCCTTTCCTTTTTGGTCGCCGCCAACAGCGCGTAGTTGGTGACCTTTTCCACGAACTCCCGCCCGTCTTCTCCCTCCTTGAACGCCCGCAGGTCCGGCCACAGCGACTCCAGCAACGGCAAGATGGGTTTGCCGCGCCGGTGCTTGAGCAACATCATCAAAATGCCCGCCATCCCC
>JBCCEG010000197.1:0-3708 GCA_039030455.1 Myxococcota bacterium
CTGATCAAGGTTTTGGGTGATAAAGCCAGAAGATCACAAGGAGGCCGCTTTGACAAGGCCACTCAGGCAAAACACGGCTAAAACCAGACTACAAGCGACTCAAGTCAGTTCCCTTAAACAGAATTCGCGTTTACAAAATCGACAACCCCCCGTACATTCGCCGCTCCCATTTTTTCTGGATTCCTGCCCCTGCTCGGGGGCAGGGGTGACAACCTTTCGCGGGAATGACAGGGTGGGGAACGTTTTTTTCGTGGATTGGTTAGGACCTTTTCTGCTCGTAGAGACATGCTTAGGTCGCGTCTGACGCTTTTCAAAAGGCTCTTTTGTTGGATTTTCCCCGCTGGAAAGATGGTTTGGTTACGGACCTTCTTGCCGCGAGATCGCGTAACGGATCAGGGCTTTGAGCACTTTGTTGCGCCGCACGTTGCCCAAAATGAGCTTCAGGTCTTCGTAAACCGAGGTGTCCGTGAGCAGGCGTCCTAGGGATCCTTCCCCTTCCTTGATCCGCGAGGTGATGTGGCGCAAGTCCGCGAGTGTCCCCTGTAAACTGTCGATGACCTCCGCGCCCTGCTTCTCGTAGAGCAGGCTATGGAGAATACCCGGTTGTTCGCGCACATCTTGCATGATGGATTCCAAACGCCCCGCGGTTTTGGCAAGGTCTTGCATGATCTTTTGATAGTCCGACCCAGCTTGCTTGGCGTAAATGAGTTGGTGGATCAGGCCGCCGCCTTGCTCTACTTCACGCAGAATGTTTTTCACCGACAGCACGGATTGTGCCAGCATTTTGCCTCCATCTTGCTTGATCAACTCGTCGAACAGTTTGCGTATGTGAGCTGCCGTGCGTGTCACGTGCGCGAGCACCTCTTGTGCTTGGTCGAACGCTTGGCTCAGATCCATGGGATCCATGGATTGCAGGAGATCGCCGCTGTTGACGGCCGCGGCATGAGGAGAACCGATGCTGATATTAATGGTTTTTTCCCCAAGCAATCCCTTACTGCTCACGCGCACGACGGAATCTTGCCGGATCCAAGCGAGCATTTTTTTCGAAACGCTCATGGTAACGGTAATTTTGCTACTGGCCTTGTCGCGATTACTCCAGTCAGGGAATTGAATTGCCTTCACTTGGCCGACTTCAACGCCGCTCAGTTGCACTTCGGCGCCAAGCGCTAAACCCGAGACATTGCTGAACCGTGCTTGTAGCTGTGCGGTAGGCGTTAGCAAGTTGCTTTGACGACCCACGAGCACCACCATGACGGCCGCGATGAGCAAACCCAGCAGCACGAAGGCTCCTAGCAGGACATCCGACGTACGACGTGTGTCACGTTGCATGAGTGGTCATCCCTTCCTTGTCCGTAGAGACGCGATTCATCGCGTCTCTACATGGTGTTTCGTTGGCGGTGAGAAAGTCGCGCACGTCGGCGTCGGGGTGGGCAAGAAGCTCGTCGAATGTTCCCACCGCCCGGACTTTATGATCTCCCATGAGGGCGATCCGGTGGGCGATCCTCGCCACCATGGGCATGTCGTGCGTGACGACAATACCTGTGCAGTCCAGTCGTTGGTGCAACGTGATGATGAGGTCGGTAATGCGTCGGGTGCCGACAGGGTCTAGGCCGGCGGTTGGTTCGTCGTACAGAATAACTTCAGGCTGTGTCACGATGGCCCGTGCCAAGCCGATGCGCTTTTTCATGCCGCCGGACAATTGTGACGGCATTTTGTGGGCCGCGTCGGGCAAATCCACCCAAGCGAGTTTTTCCATGACGCGAGCACGGATTTCTTCCTCGGTGAGGTCAAATTGCTCGCGCAGGGGGTAGGCAATGTTCTCGAAGACAGAGATGGAATCAAAGAGCGCCGCTGCTTGAAAGACCATGGCGATTCGCCGGCGAATGGGTAAAAGCTGGGTATCGCTGCTCAGAGATGTTATGTGGGTTCCGTCAAAGACAACTTCTCCCTCATCCGGCCGAATCAAGCCGATCAGCATTTTCAAAGCGACGGTTTTCCCAAAGCCGGAGGGACCGATGATGCAGAGAGTTTCGCCGCGATGAACGCTCAGGTTAAAACCCCGGTAGATAGGCTGTTCGCCGAATGCCTTCCACACATTGTGGTAGGAGATGAGCGCTGACGCCGCGGCCAAGTCAGCCTCCTTAACTCGGATTTAGGGATTTAAGGGATGGTCGGATAAATGGTTGGGACGAACGCAACTGTCATCTCCACTCCACTGTCCGATATTTAGCCGTCCCTTCAATTCCACCAATCCGATGAACTGTTGAATCTGTGTTGACCATCCGTCAAATCCTGTGATCCGCGGTACCGGTTTTGTGATTAAGGGCGCGAGACACTTGTTGTCCGGGCAACGGCGCGGCCCTGGGATTCTTGCGTTTTTCAGCTTGCTGTTGCTGGTTACGCAGCTGGACCAAAGACGCTTGCAATGCTTCTTTGACACTCCGGTCGAACTTCACCTTGCCCGCGGCAACTTCACGCAGCGCAATCACTTGCTCGTTGTTCTTGTGCCCCTCCACCAGGGATTTGCTGCCTCTCATAAGTTGACGGGCTCGCGCGGCCGCCAGCAACACGAGTGCGAACCGATTGTCAATTTGTTCCAGGCAGTCTTCGACGGTGATGCGTGCCATGAGGTGTTCTCCTTCTTTTTTGCCAGGCAAAGGTTAGTGTAGCACCCTGGACGGGGGAGCTCAAACTCTTTTCTAATTATGAATTATAAATTATGAATTATGAATTATGAGTTTCTTCCGTCGTCATGTTTAAGCGCTAATAATTAATAATTCATAATCCATAATTAATAAGTGCTTGAGACAAGGCAGGGTGAAGGGGTCGATCGGATTTGGCCAGACGCCGCAGCGCGTTGCTCACGCACCGGGCGTCCGCGTTGCCGTGAGCGATATAAACGGCCCCTTGCAACCCCAGCAACGGCGCCGCGCCAAACTCGGCGGGGTCGATGTTTCGCTTGATTTCCCGCAAGGTTTTGCCCAACAACCAAGCGCCCAATTTCCCCTGGAGACCGCCGCCGCGAATGCCGTCGCGCAGCAGCCGCAGCAGGAATCGAATGCACCCCTCGGCGCTTTTGAGCGCCACATTGCCCAACAGACCGTCACACACCACCACGTCCACCGCGCCGGTGAACAAGTCATACCCTTCGCAGTGGCCGACGGCACCGAGGTCGGCGCCGCGCAGCAGCGCGAGGGCTTGTCGGGTGACGGGAGTTCCCTTGCAGGTTTCCTCGCCGTTGGCGAGGATTCCCACGCGTGGTTGGGCAATTCCTTGTACGCACTGCATGTACACCCGGCCCATGACGGCGAATTGCGCCAGGTGCCGCGCCGTGCATTCCACATTAGCGCCCGCGTCCAGTAGCAAGGTTCGCCCTCGGGCCGACGGGATCAGAGTAGCGATGCAGGGGCGCAGCACGCTCGGCGCTTTCCCCAGCGTGGCCATGGCCAGGGCCATCATGGCCCCCGAGTTGCCGGCGCTGAGCGCGGCGGCGGCTAACCCTTCCCGCACCAATTCACACGCGACCGCCATGGAGGATTGCCGTTTGTGTCGCATGACCCGCGCGGGGTCGTCGTGCATGGCCACCACCTGGGGGGCGTGCTTGACGCGGATCGTGCCCGTTCGCGCCAGGGCATCGCCGTCGCTTTTTGCAATGGCTTGCCGCACGGCGAACTCGTCGCCCGTGAGAATGCTGCAAACGCCGAAGTC
>JBCCEG010000198.1:0-3688 GCA_039030455.1 Myxococcota bacterium
ACCATGGCAACCTGGTCGGGGTGGCAGGATTTGAACCTACGACTTCCTGCTCCCAAAGCAGGCGCTCTACCAAGCTGAGCTACACCCCGGCCCTTCCTTGTTATGGCTGATTGCGCGTTGCGACGCAAGGTTTTTTTAATTATGAATTATTAATTATGAATTATGAATACCTAAACATGGCGGCAGAAGAAACTCATAATTCATCATTTATAATTCATAATTTCAAGATCAAAGCGACGCGACGGCATCCGTGCTACCCTGGGGAACGCATGGGTGGTACTAACCAAACAGTAGTCTGCGGCGGGCGCCGTTTGGCATTGGGGCGGCGAACGCATGTCATGGGAGTGATTAACGTCACGCCCGACAGTTTTTCCGACGGCGGGCTGTTTAACAGCGCGGAAGCCGCCGTGGCGCACGGAGTGCGGCTGTTGGCCGAGGGCGCCGATCTGCTGGACGTGGGGGGCGAGTCCACCCGCCCCGGCGCGGTGCCGGTGCCGCCGCGAGAAGAGCGCGCGCGGGTGCTGCCCGTTGTGGAGGGTTTGGTCGCTCGCGGTGTGCGCTGCATTAGCGTGGACACGCGGAACGCCTCGACGGCGGCGGCCTGTTTGGGCGCGGGAGCCTCGTGGATCAACGACATTTCGGCCTTGCGGCACGATCCGGCCATGGCGCGCGTGGCGCGCAAGGCGGATGGCGTTGTGCTGATGCATATGCGCGGCACGCCGGCCACCATGCAGCAGGGGGAAATTGCGTACGACGACGTGGCGCGCGAAGTAGCCAACTTTTTAGCAGGGCGTGTGCGCGTGGCGCGAGACGCGGGGATTTCTCCGGATCGGATCCTGGTGGATCCGGGGATCGGCTTTGGCAAAACGCTGGAGCATAACCTGGAGCTGAGCCGCCGTTTAGACGTGTTTCGTCCCTTGGCCGCGGGGATTGTGTACGGCCCCAGCCGCAAGGGGTTTTTGGGGAAGCTGGTGGAGGAGCAAGACCCACGGCAACGCACCGCCGCCACGTTGGGCGCCGTGGCGGCGGGGGCACTGCAGGGCGCCGATGTTGTCCGTGTGCATGACGTGCGTGCGACGGTCCACCTGTTGCGGGTGTTGCGGTCCCTTTCTCCCCAGAGCTTGTTGAAAGTCGTTGCGAGCGAAGCCCCGGCAAGGCAAAAATCGCCGAGAAAAGTGGAATTTACTGAGGTAAATGAGCATTTTTGAGGTGATTTTTAACGAAGACGGCGCAAGCGGAGTAGACTTTAAACAGGCTCTGAGGGAACTTTTCGGACGGGAGGGGTGCTATTCAACAGCGGCTTGAACTCCATGATGAGACGATTTTGCAGCGCCTTGGTGGGGTGCAGAGCAAGCACTTGCGCTTGGTGAGCGAAGGCCTAGAGGTGCGTATTGGTGCTCGCGGGGCCACGCTCTACCTCACGGGTAGGGCCCGCGCGGTGCAGGGTGCCGCGCGGTTATTCACTCAGCTGCAACAGCAGTTGCTCGCGGGGCAGGAGGTGGCGCCCGAAGACGTTGCGCGCGCCGTGGCCAAGTTGCGGCAAGACGCCAAGGCCGATCTGCGGACGCTTTTCGCCGAGGAAGTCTCGCCGCGCAAGGGTAATCGGCGCATTGTTCCCAAGGGGCCGGGGCAAAACAGCTATATTCAAGCCATGAAGGCCAATGATGTGGTTTTCGCCGTTGGTCCCGCCGGCACGGGGAAAACCTATTTGGCCATGGCCTATGCCGTCTGTCAGCTAGAGGCAAAAAAGTGTAGCCGGATCGTTCTCGCCCGTCCGGCTATCGAAGCAGGCGAGCGACTGGGTTTTTTGCCCGGTGACTTGGAGGAGAAGATCTCGCCCTACCTGCGCCCGCTCAACGATGCCCTGTTCGACCTCATCAACGAACAGCAAGCCCGTGATTTGCTGGAGCAGCGAGTGATTGAGATCGCGCCGTTGGCGTTCATGCGTGGGCGAACGTTGAGCAATGCCTTTGTCATTTTAGACGAAGCGCAAAACACCACGCGTGAGCAAATGAAAATGTTTCTCACCCGGCTTGGGTTTGGCAGTAAGATGGTTATCACGGGCGATGCGACGCAAGTGGACTTGCCCGTGTCAAGTCAATCTGGCTTGACGCATGCCGTAGCGCTTTTGCGGGGGGTGCGGGGCATTGCCGTTTGTCGCCTCACGGGGGAAGATGTGGTCCGTCACCCCTTGGTGAACCGAATTGTCGATGCGTACGAGAGCAGGGAAGGCAGTGATGAGCAGCAGGGATCATAAAAGGAGAGACGCGATGAATCGCGTCTCTACGCCGGCGGAACATTCGGAAATGGATTCGTGCCCCTGCTCGGGGATAGGGGTGACAACCTTTCGGGGATTTTCAAAAAGGTCGGCGGGCTGTTTTTCCGAGGAAAAATTGGCGGAACGTGCCAAAATGGATTCCCGCTGGAGTTTACTCCCGCGCAGGCGGGAGCCCACCAATGACAAAGTGGAGAGCACGAATGACACTTTACCCTGTCACCCCTGCGAAAGCAGGGGTCCACAAGCCGGTGAAAGCGTAAACTCGGAAGAAAATCGTACACTTCTTTTGTCATTCCCGCGAAAGCGGGAATCCATTGAAAAGATGCCGAAGAGAAGATTCGATGGGTTTTTGGAAGCCCTCTTTCGCAAGAATGACAGGGCGAGGCGGCGGAACCACGCCGCAACGCTCGTTCAATGCGTCAACCTTGTCTTCGCCGCCTTGCTCGCCTTCGGTATCACCGGCTGCGTGTGCGCGCCCTCATCGAGGGCCGTTGCCGTGCACGAGGTTGTGATCGACCTTGCTCTTGTTTCCCGTGAAACGTCCGGCCAACTCACGCAAGATGCCCTTCGTCCCTTTATTTTGTCGGGGCTGCGGGGCAGTGGTCACATTCGCACGGTGGCGAAACAGCAGCCCAAGAGCCGCATAGCGCGTGTGCGGTTGCGCCCCGTTCCGTCACAGAGCCTGAAGCAGCAACGCTCCGAGGCGAAGGCGGGCCCTGGCGACGTTAAACTCAGTCTGTTTCTCCCGCCAAAAGGCGCCGCGGACAAGCGAAAAGAAGAAGCAGCCCCCGGCGGTGACGAACAAGAATGCTGTTGGGGGCACGCGATCATTCCGGCACAACAGTTCGACGCACATGTTGGCAAGTCGGTGCGCAAAGCGGTGATTGCCGCCATGAGCCAGGTTGCGAAAAAACAGCGCGATCAGCCCACATCCACGCGCGCCCTTGTTGAACGCTTGCGGCGTTATCAGCGGGGTGAAGTCGTGCCGCGGCAGCAGTTGCGGCAAACTCTGCACATGTTGCGACAGCGCAAGGAAAAGCAGGTTTCTCCACTTATCCGTCAGCTCCTGCGGAAAGAAGACAATACGCAGCTAGCGCGCCTATTCTTGCAGGCCCTGGCCGAACTGGGCGAGCCCGCCGGCATCGAGGCGATCATCGCCTATGGGCACAGGTCGCAGGGCAAGGAGAATGACGTTGGTTTGCTCGATGCCGTTGCGGCCGCCGGACAGCTGGGCGGCGTTGAGGCGGCTGGGTGGTTGTTTGCCTTGTCCACGGGTCATTCTCAATCTTCTGTCCGCGACGCGGCGGCGGCCGCACTGGTCAAAGTTGAGGAGAGCTTATAAAATGATGAATTATTAATTATAAGAACCAAAATGCCATGAACAAAGAAACTCATAATTCATAATTCCCG
>JBCCEG010000199.1:0-3649 GCA_039030455.1 Myxococcota bacterium
CCCGCCGCCCGCCCCTCCGGTCCCCCCTTCGGGGGGACGCGGAGTACTCCAGCGCTTGCGCGACTCCCCGCCCCTTCCCCTTCGGGGACTCCAGCGCTTGGCGTCCACAAAGTGGACTGCACTCTTCCTGCCCTCGCCCCCCTCCCCTCCCCGAAGGGGTCGGGGCGGGGGAGCGAGTGGGCGGGGCGGAACCCGTTCGCCGGCTCGCCGGCGCAGCCGGCGAGGGGTGGGGGGGGATAAAGGCAAGCGCTGGAGTCCCCGAAGGGGAAGGGCGCCAGCGAAGCTGGCGCCGAAGGGGCGAAGGGTCTCTCCGGCTCCGCCGGCAGCTTCGCGACCGAAGGCGGCAAGCGCTGGCGGGAAGCGCAAGCGCGCTTCGCCTTCCCCTTCGGGGACGGCGAGCACTGAAGTGTTGGGTTTACCAAATTTGCGCCCGCGGTGCCCTAGGTCGCCCAACTAATGCGTCGGCCATACCATAGCTCGGAGTTGGCAAGCCGTATGACGCGAAAGCGTCTCGTACGGTTTTAGGAGCACTCCTAGCATTCACGGTGTCATCTTAGCACGCCAGTTTGTGGATGCTCGTGCACTCCCCGGCGAGGGACGAGCCGGGGAGGGGCACTCGGCGGGAACCGCCTGGTTGAGCGTAATATGCGCACTCCTTTCGAGAGGTGACCATGAAGCGCTCAACAACCGGCAGTCCCTCGGTTTGACTCGATCGTTCAAAACGACATTATATTCCAGTGTTTTCCTTTTTATTTCAGTGCAGTTTTTCTCAATCTACTAGCTCGCAAACCGGTGCGCTAGTGCCATTTTTTACTGTGAATTCGCCGACTACAGATGCCCGGTTGGGCGCTGCGGCTGGCATCGTGGCGCAGCCTAGCCCAAAAGCAGCACGTAGTACACTTTCTGCCAAAGCGCCGAGCGTCGTAACGTGCAGCCAGGCTGCTCGCGCAACTCCCAAGCGCAAGCCCCCAGAGCACGAGTGCGTAAAAGATTTGTGCGCCTCCCGAAGGGTCGGCGCAAAACAAGACAAGACAAGACGTTTCTTACGGAAGTCGGATTTTCTTGCGCGTCCGTTCCTTAGGAACGGACGCACAAAACAAGAGGCTGCGCACGATTGTGCGCCGAAGGCGCAGATTGTCTTGTCTTGTTCTTACCTTTCGAGAGGCACTCGTTTTTTTTGCAAGCAGCCCGGCTGCTTGTGAAAGCAAAACGCTACGCGCAAATATAAAGGGGCCCCGAAGGGGGCAATAGTCACTCTTGGGAGCGACGCTTGCTCGCGCGTGCAAGGAGCGAGGGAGGCGGCGCCCAAGAGGATGGCAAGCGCGTCCCCGACCGTCGCGCCGCTGAAGACCCATTTTTTTTCACAGTTGTGTATTCGTTGGTGACTTGCTGTATATTATGCGCAACACAATTCGGGCATAAGGTACTCGTTTACGGCGGGCGCTTTTTTGGGACCGTTCGCATTAGCGAAAAGTGCGTCGTTACAATGAAAACTAGGCGCTTCAACCTCGGACGGCTTCGCCAACGAGTATTTTGGCGGGCACTTTTGCAGCGAAGCTGCGATTATGAATATTAATATTTTGCGCGCTAAAGCGCAAATGGCGCCTACAAACGAATTGTTTCCTACCGAAAACCGAAATACCACCCTCACGAGCGCCGATACTGGGTACTGCTGGATTGGGGGCGCGATTCCTCGCGCAAGAGGCGCAGCCTGCTTGGCGCGTAGCACTAGGCACATGTTGCTAGGAAGGTGCCTGGACGCAGCCGGCAGGCGGGCGTTCTTGCGCACCGCAAGTGCGCAAACTTTTTCGCGATTCCTATCAATCGCCGCGAAGAGGGTGCGCCTGGGTGGTAAACCGGTGGTCGTGCGCAGCACTCGCAGCGAAGCGGCGAAGCCGCAAGCTGCAAATACGTTCGGCGCCCAGGAGCATCGTCCAACCGGGGGGCGTATCGCTTTGCATGAACGCAGAAATCGAAACATAGTTCCAAAAATACATCTACACCATATTGAAACTCAACTTTTTTTACACACAACCTCATGCTCATGAAAAGGTGGTGAAAAGATTCGATTTAATCATGATAGGTCGTTTCTAGTGACACCATATGGCGAAGTTTATCCCCGATGGTTGTATTTTGTATCACGGAGTGCGCGCCAGGTTAAGTCGTTTTTTCAGATGCGTAAGCGCACTGACTTACGAGCCTTACGCGCTTGCGCACCGCAGGTGTGCAAGCGCGCACCTTTCTGGAGGGTAGTAAAAAAGGGGGCGCAGCTGCATTGCGGGCGGGCGGTGACAGCCCGCAATGCAGCTGCGCCCGTAAAGAGCTTGGGTTGGCGAGGGTCGCGAAGCGAGTGCTGCGCGTCCTCTTACTCTTTCCCCTTTCGGGGAATGAGGAAGAGCAAGAGTAGACAACATGCGGCGTCTTTAAAACGATCTCAGGGCGGCGAACGTATACTGCCGGCGAAGCCTTTCCCTTCTTTCCCCTTCGGGGAACGAACGACCTTCGGTCGGCAGCAAGCGGCGCATACTAGCATCTTGGGCGCAGCCTGCGAACCGCGACGCGCCAAGCATAGAAGGACGGATTACAAAAGGATTCGACCTACTCGGCGCTACGCGCCTCGATTGGCATTTTCCCTAGGGTTTTGACCAAATCAAGGCGCGCCCACGGCTCGGCGCCTTGTGGGCTGCCACCGCCCGACAAGTATGCAGCGAGTTGTGCCTCTGCGCCTCACTGCGTTCGGCGCCCTACGGCCCGCCGAACGTATTTGCAGCTTGCGGCTTCGCCGTTTCGCTGCGAGTGCTGCGCACGACCACCGGTTTACCACCCAGGCGAGCAAACCGAGCACGCAGTACCCTTATTACGATAGAATTCGAGGCGCGCCGGCGCGCGCACAGGTGGGGGAGCACCAGGTGCTGTGCACAATGCGCCGACCCTTCGGGAGGCGCACACGGATGGACCGACTGGCATATGCTCGCCCATTTGCTTTCCGCCCTCCAGTATTCCACCTGGGGGCCTACACCCACGTTGTGCCTGTAAGATATTTACAACAATATTCGAGTGCTTGGTTTTTCGTTGAAAAAGTTGTTACACTTCTGCAACAAAACATAGCATTTCGACAAATTTGGTCGAGAATGAAGGGGGATATTAAAGGCGCAAAAATCAAGGGGCTCAGAATTTCGTGTTCAGGCCGCGCTAGCAAAAAAGCAGGGAAAGCGAAAACACTCGCAGTGAAATATGGCAGTACCTCATTAAATATGTTTTCTTCAGAAACCGATTTTGCGTCAAAAACGGCCAACACGCGGTTTGGCGCAATAGGGGTAAAAGTTTGGGTTAGTTACTAGAATCTGGTCTAGCACAGAGTCACGGGCAGCGTCTAACGAGCCTTCCGGCTGTGCTCGCGCACCTGGACCCTTGTGCGCTTGGGGGGGCGGCGAAGCCGCACTTCTTTCCCCAACCCCTTCGGGGCGGGCAACGGCCCTTCCCGACCCTCCGGTGCTGTCACCGAAAGGCAACAGTACGCGGAGTGCGGGGCCACTCGCGCCTCCCCGACTACTCGCCTTTTCGGAGAAAAGCGATGGGTTTCGAAGAACACACTCCAGCGCTTGCGCGACTCCCGCCCCTCCCTGCTCGCCGGCGTAGCCGGCGAGGG
>JBCCEG010000200.1:0-3644 GCA_039030455.1 Myxococcota bacterium
CATCGCGTCTCTACATGGATGCCCGTTTGTGGGGACTGCCAAAAAGGTATCATGACAGACGGATGGCGAAAGTTTCTTTCTGTCATCCGGCACGAACGGAGTGAGGAAGGCCCCTTGCTTTCGCAGGGGGGTGACAAACCCAAAGCCCCGATTGGTGGGGGGATCCTTCGCGTCGCTTCGCTGCCGCTCAGGATGACAAATGGGGACAACGCCAACGAAGAGCGACCCCGCCGACCTTTTTGGAAGTCCCCCGGAGCCTGCCCCTGACCCAGAGCAGGGGCGGGAATGCCATAAAGAAGAAAAAGTGAGGGCTTTTTTTCGTGCCGCGCAACCGGCGCATGCCAACGAAGAGCGAGTGGGGAATCCCCCACCCGACCGCTGGTTATTGCTTGGACGCATCGCCGTTGGGGGCGTCGCCATCCGATTGTTCGTCTGTTGCTGTCGCACCTTGTTGACCCTTTGCATCTTCTTGCGATGCCGCCGGTTGTGTTGTTCTGGTGGGAACGGGCCGAGGCGGCCTGTTTTCATCTGGAAAATAGTAGTTGTAGATCGACAGCACGCCGAGCAACGCAAAGATGGAGATAAAGGACCACAACATCAACTTGTCGTAGTCCGGGGCCGGAGTTTCCTCCTTCACCTCTTCAATCTCTACCTCTTCCACTTCTGCTTTTTCCATTTTTTTCTCATTACTCATACTAACCTCCTGCTTTTCCCAAGCGGCACCCCGCCGCAGAGATTTTCAGCGGAAATGATCGTCCGCTAATTTCATTATAAACCAAGAAAAAACTCCGGCGAAACCCTCTAAGCTTCATAAAAAGACTCACGGCAGCGGCTTTTCATGGTTTTGCATCCGATTTTTTCTGAACTTGCTCACTTGCATGAACTTTTCACCTCCCGTCTACCAAGTTGCTATTTTGTCGCCACCGCGGTGATGCAAAGCCCCCAGTCGTCGGGGCGCAGCTGCACCTTGGCGAAGCCGGCGCCCCGCAGCACGCCGGTCACTTGCTGCTGTGTGCGATGGTTGCCGCCCCACTTGGGCCGCAACACATGGCGGTAAACCAAATCGTAGCGTTGCAGATTCTCTTGTCCGATCCGTGCCACGTTCCACGGAGAGTTCGGGTTTTCCGTCGGCGAGGGCGGCACAAAGCAGGTGATCAAGATTCCGCCCGGCTTAAGAGCGCGATGGAACCGCGCGTACAGCTCTCGCACCCGCTGCAAATCCCGCACATAGCTCAACAGACCGTGGCACACCATGGCATCGAACCGATCGGTAATCCCCAAGTGCCAGGCGTCGGCTTGGACAAACTCGGTGTAGCGGGCCAGACCTCGCTCGCGGGCGTTTTGCTCGGCCAGCCGCAGTGCGTCGGGATCCACGTCGATCCCCACTAAGCGCGCGTTAGGGTATGCATCCTCTCGAAACGTCTCGCTATCGCCGGAGGCTGCGCCTCTTTTGCTTGCCACACCATGTGCCCCTCGAAATGTCTCGATTCCACCGGAGCCTTTGGGAGCAAAGGGGCGTAGCCCCAGCAGATCGTCCATGGCACCGCAGGGGAGCGAGGCAAACACAACGCCGTCGCGCAACAGCGGTTGCAAAATTGCCTGGGCCGTGCGCATGCGCTCCCGCACAATGTATGCTCCAGGCGAATGTTGCAGAATCCATTGCTCCAGGTCCGACAACGGGTTGCCTTCGTCGTTCACACCCGCGGCAAGACCACAACCAGGCTGCAAGCCCGCAATGTACCGCGTCCAATAGCCGTTGTATCCCTGATGCACAAGCAGATAACGGCCCAAGCCGAACCGCAGCAGATCGTCAACAACCCGCAACTGCCGTGCCACGGTGGCGCCTGGTTGGTCGCCTTCGGCGTGAATGCGGTCCCGAATGTCACGGACCGCCTGCTCCAGTGCGACAGGATGTTCATCGTGTGACAGATAAGCGCTTCTGGTTTGAACTACTGTTTCCATGATTTCTTCTCCTTATGATGAACATCCAAGCTCGCGCGGAAGTAATAACCCTCGGACTAGCTAACTAGCGAGGCCCTTGGCTTGCCACTCATTGCCGTAGCAAGAAACCCCCGGATGCGGGTATTCCCTATCCGACAACAAGCAATGTCTTTTTCGTAAACCGCCGCATAACGAATGTCAAGCAAAATCTTCGATGTCTTGCACAAAAAGCTCAGGGAACGTGAACCACGAACCGGTGTTCTTGCGGAAAACCGCACGCACCGTCGGCGCACACGTGAACCTTGACAATGCCCTCAATAGGTCCCGCGTCGGCCTTCCGTTTTTCAAGCCTGACCACAACAGGCACATCGCCGGTGAGGACCAGGCTTGTCCCCAGCTCTCCGAGATCCTTTTTTTGGCCTGGAGGAATTTGAGGAGGTTGCCGCACGCGCCATCCGTCTTGCGATTGAATCACGACATCTAGCGGCACGCCGACCTTTTCCCCCGGTGCATAGGCGTGGTAGCCCGGTTGCAGTCGCAGCAAAACGGTCAGGGTCTGCTCGGCCTTGTCGTAGCGAGTTTCTACCGCGAAGCTATTGGCAAAATCCGCCTCTGTAGGCGCGAATGGTTGCGTCACTGCTTGACACGACGTACAGGCCCGCGGCACGCACCCCGCGAAGGCCCCGACAATCAAGCACGTCGTGACAAAGCGAAGCGACGTTGACAGAGGACTCGGATTCACGGGGCCTCTGGATCGCGGGATGAGTCGTCACGCCGCAGTCGATCCTGCACGATGCGGAGATCTCTTGGATTTTGCAGCAGCCCCAACAGGGCGTCGTGAATCCACGCTTGCGGGGACTTATTCTCGCGGGCGGCCACGCGGCGCAACAGCTTTTCGGCGAACGCGGGTACCTCGATGTGTAGTTTCATAAGCGAGCACCACTCAATGTTCCAAGTCAAGGCCGCGTTCGATCTCTTCCCAGGTGCAGGATTTTCCCCCTTCCTTGAGCGCCTTGTCGGCGATGTAACCGTCCTCGGCGTCTTCCATCACCTCCAAGATAGCCCCACTCGCCCACTCGCGCGTCGTTTTCCCTTGCTCTTGGGCCACGCGGCGCAACAGCTTTTCAGCGAACGCCGGAACCTCGATGTGTAGTTTCATCTTCCTCCCCCTCTTGCACGCCTTTTTCTTTTTCAAGAATACCACGAACCAAACGTTTCGACGTACCGAAAGCTCGGCGAAGAAAAAGCAAGCCCCGGCAGGGGCCGCAAGCGGCTTTGCTTTTGCCCCAGAAAGCTTGTCCTCGCGCAGGCGGGGATCGTTCAACCTTTCTCTGGGGACCCCTTTGCCGGGGCCTTCCAAAAAGTCAGCGACGTCGCGTTTTTCTGATTTTTTCATGGATTCCTGCTGGAGCCTGCCCCTGGCTGCCGAACAGGGGCAGGAATGACAGGGGAAGTGTACGTTTTTTTGTTGGACTTTCGTTTTCATCGAGTTTTGAAGCGCCCCTGCCTGCGCCTTGCTATTACCCACATCTTCCCCAAAGCCCGCAAAAGCATGCGCGAAGCGCTTTGGTGTGCGGCGGCTCGACGCCGCTTTCCCCGCGGCGTTCACGGTCAAAGCGGTCTCAAGCAACCGCAATCCAAAGATCCACCGCGTGTTTCCTAGTTCCCGCAGCCGGCCATGGAGATGTGGGTAATAGCAAGGC
>JBCCEG010000201.1:0-3626 GCA_039030455.1 Myxococcota bacterium
ATCCTTGACGCCGAGCCGACAAGATATTGTGCACAAGGTGATCCAGAAACAAGCCTCCGCCGCTGAATCCGAATCCATTCTCAAGATTCTCACCGAACTGCTCACGCTGCGGCACGAGGGCATGACGCCGTGGGTGTTGATTGACGAGTACGACGCCCCCATGCAGGCAGCCTATCAGCATAAATATTACAAGCCCATGCGCAATCTGATGAAGGGCTTGTTGGGCGACTGTCTCAAGGACAACGACTTTCTGCATCGCGCCGTCGTCACCGGCATTGTCCGTGTGGCAAAAGAGGATATTTTTTCCGAGCTGAACAACCTAGGCGTGTACGGCGTGTCGCAGGACCGCTTTGCCACCTGCTTCGGCTTTACACCGGCGGAGATCAACGAACTCCTCGCCGCGCGCGGGATCGCGGATCAGTTTAATACCGTGCGCGCCTGGTACGACGGCTACCGCTTGGGCCGCGCGACCACGATCTACAATCCCTGGTCGGTGATCAACTATCTGGCCAATCCCAACGACCCCGCCCAACCCTATTGGGTCAACACCAGCAGCAACCATTTGGTGCATCACCTGCTCACGCAAGCCGACGCGAGCGTAAAGCGGGGACTGCGGCAATTGCTGGACGAGGAGAATCCGGTGACAGCCCAGCGGGTGTGTGAGTTCGTGCCGTTGCGCGAGTTGAAGAAAGACCCCAAGAACTTGTGGGGGTTGTTGCTGGCAGCCGGTTACCTCACGCGGGCGGAACAGGCACCCGACAACGCCGACGACACCATGCGACTGCGCATTCCCAACCGCGAGGTGAGCCGTGTCTACCGCGACCTGGTGGAGCGGTGGGCGCGGGGCGGCGAGGCGGGCGCGGGTGGCGGCACGGAGTTGCTAGACGCCCTGGTGGCGGGGCAGGTAGAAGAGTTCGCCGAGGAGTTTGTCGGGCTCGTGCGCGAGAGCGTCGGTTACTTTGACACAGCGGGTGACAAGCCCGAGCGCTTTTACCACGGCTTTGTCTTGGGCATGACGCAATATCTGCGCGATCGTTATGTCATCCGTTCCGAACGTGAAAGCGGCGTGGGGCGCTACGACCTGGCGTTGGAACCCAAGGATAAGTCGATGCCGGGTTTTGTCTTGGAGTTCAAAAAGGGGTTGCGCGCCGACGGCACGCTACAGCAGGCGGCCGCCAAGGCGTTACGCCAAATCAAGGAGAGAGAATACCACGCCGATCTCCTCAACCGAGGCGTCGAGCAAGTCATCGCGCTGGGGCTGGCGTTTTGGGGCAAAAAGGCGTGCGTGCGCTACGAGCACCTTCCAATCCCACCGAAAACCTTGGCGGCAAAAGGGGCATAGCCCCCACGCAGTGGCCTTTACGCTTGGTTGCGCCGCGTGACATGGTGAAGAGGCGAACGTAACTCCTCCGAGCAGCCCCTTTATGTGGAGTCTTGCCAATCAGGCCTCTCTCATCGCCGCCATCTGTTCCACGACGGCGGCTATCGCCGTGCTGCTACGCGGACAGCAGCCGCTGCGGGGCCATTTTAGCGCGCTCTCGCTCAGTGTGGCTGGGTACTATGGCATGGGACTGCTGGCGCGGATGTTCTACGAAAGCGTTGTCGTGGACTGTCTGACCCTGATCGCGGGCGGATGCACGATCCTTTCGCTGACATCACTCTTCGACGCCATGCTGGCCGAAGTCGGCCTGTCTCCTTCCAAATTGCGACCGGCAATGCGCGCGGGAGCGGGCTGCATCATCGCTTTGGGGTTCACCCCGCTTGCGGCCTGGTTTTGGATCAAGGCAGGCGTGCTGGCGCTGGCGCTGGGGTTATTAACCGTTCACATCACCGGTATTTGGCAACGCGCCGGCAGGGTCCCCAGCCCGGCTGATCGAGCTCGGTTGCGCACCTTGGCTTACGCGGGAGCACTCACCCTAATCACTGTTGTGCTGGACGCGGCGTCGACGTTTTATTGGGCCATCCCCCCGCTGGGAGGCTTCGCGGTCTCCGTTTACATCTACTTTATTTCGCAAACGCTCGTGGTCAGCCACTTGCTCGACCTGCACGAACTGCTCAGCCGCGTGGGGGTATTCGCCTCGCTCGCGCTCACGCTGGCCGGTGTACACGGACTGCTCATCTTGTGGGCCGGAGGGCCGGGGCTGTTTTGGTTCAATACCTTGGTGGGCACGAGCGTGACGTTGATTCTGTTCGAACCCCTGCGCTCTTTTCTCGACACGTGGGCACGAGCTCTGTTTTTTCGCAAACACATTGCCTTCGCCCGCGACTTGCGGCAAACCAACCGCGCGCTGGCTACGTTTGTCGAAGTGGAACCGGCGATCGCCTTCATTCTCGATCGGCTCTACGAAAGCAAACGAACTACCCACGCGGCCGTCTATCTGCTTGACCCCGACAGGTGGGACTTTGTACTGCAGGCGCACCGAGGCAAACAGCCCGTTGATCACATCGGCGGCAATCGCCATCCCGTGCTCTTTCGCCACGTGCTGCACGCCTCCTCTCCCCTGCTACGCGAAGACGTCCGCAAACGGCTCCGGCAACACAAGGGCGCCTCGTCGTCGGACGCGCCCGCGACAGCCAGATGGCAGGGAATGGAAAATCAAGCTCTGTTACAAGGACTGGCCTCCGTGCACGGAGATCTGCTCATCCCCCTGCGGGGGCCCGATAGCGTGGTGGGTTTTTTAAGCCTGCGCGATGAACGCGTGCGCGAAGTCTATGGCAAAGACGAAATCGCCGCGCTTATGCAACTGGGCGAGCAGCTAGCCATTACCGTGCAAAATAGCCGCGTGTTCGCCTCTTTGAAAGAACGCGATCGTCTAGCGGCCCTGGGTGAAATGAGCGCGGGGCTGGCACACGAGATCCGCAACCCGCTAGGCGCTATCAAAGGCGCGGCCCAAACGCTGGATCCTAGCCACTTAGAAGGCGAAGAAGCGGATCTGCTGCGGATTATCGTGAGTGAAGTCAACCGCCTCAACAAAGTGGTCGCGGAGTTTTTGGATTATGCCCGGCCCTTTCAAACACCACTTGCCCCCGTCGATCTCAACAAAGTCGTGGAACACACCGTGCGACTCATGCGCCACGACCTGCCCAAGCAGGTCACGTTGACATCGGCGCCGCAGCCGCGACTCCCTTTGATCTGGGGCGACGCCGACCAACTGTGCCAAGTCCTCATCAACTTGCTGGTCAACGCCAAGGAAGCAGTGGGCGAACGTGGCGTATTGCATGTGTGGACTCGTGTGCTTTTGGGTAAACCCAGCCAAGGCGTCGCGGGCAACCGGGTGCAAATTGGCGTACAAGACAGCGGCCCCGGCATCAAACCACACCTGCGCGACAAGATTTTCATCCCCTTTTTCACCACCAAGGAAAAAGGCTCCGGCCTGGGCTTGGCCCTGGGCCAACGCATCGTGCGGCATCATCAAGGGCATATTTACACGCGCCCGGCGCAAGAAAAAGGCGCTGCCTTCATCATCGAGCTGCCCGTGCGCCAATGTCCGGACCGCTGATAGATGGGATTTTCATGATTTCACGGATATGGCGGAGGCGGCGCTTTTATCCGCGTCATCCTTATCATCCGACAAATCAGCGGTCCAGACAGTTGCGGGATTTTCATGATTTCACGGATATGGCGG
>JBCCEG010000202.1:0-3623 GCA_039030455.1 Myxococcota bacterium
CGCCAGCTTCGCTGGCGCCCTACGCACCGCATCGTGTTTATTGTGTAAACACAATAAACGAACACGCTTCCCAGTGCGCTTGCTATTCTTGCTCTTCCCCGAACGTAGTGAAGGGGAAGAGGCCGGGGGGGATAAAGAAGCCTTTCCCTTCGGGAACGAGCAAGCGCACCCCAACTGCGCTCCTGAGCGCAAGCTCGCTGCTTGCCCGCGTGCAAAGCACTAGGTTGGCGGTCGCTTGGGACCGCGGCAGCTTGCGAATCGCTTTGCCTAATGCTAAACTGGGATATACAAAGAAATCGTTGCAAGTTTTAAAGTTCATACGATTTTTATCACCGGCAATTAGACTGTACTTTATGAGGTACTTTTGCCATTCGGCGTGTTGGGGGGAGTTGTGGGCGAAGTTCAAGAAGGGGCCCCTGAAGGTTAGGTGATTGCCCTCAACCCGAGGAAGAAAATATTTACTCCAAATTTCTCGTTCGGCGGTTGACATCTTATCTAATCTCGCTTGAGAAGAATCTGAAAGGCGGATGCGCAGAAGACTTCGTTGATATTTAGAGAGGTTGGACAGTTCCGAGGTCGAGCTTTTGATTCTGACGGAAATTTTGCTTGCAAGCACTTGCCCGAATTTTTTGTAAATTTGTGCGGTAGTGCAACGGTATTTGGCCGCCAGTGTTCTAGCGCAACTGCCGCGAACCCAAAGTTTGAGTTGTTGCTTTAGGCTATTCCAGTTATCCACGAAGGAGTAGTATTTGAGCAGGTTGGTGGTAATGCTGTTATAGTATTGAATGATTTGGTCGTGAGAATTATTTTTAAGTGCAATGAGCGCTCTGGAGTGGTTGCCACAGATGATGCCTCGTTGGAAAAGTTTGCATTTAATTTTGTATAATGGCGCTTGTATACATATTTCCGGCGGTTTTCGGGTGCTTGCTAGCCAGCAGCGACCCCCCCTTCGGGGTGCGGCGCGCAAGCGCGCGATGCGCCTGTACCCGGGAAAACCGCGAGCTCAGACTGCCGGATTGCTCGGGATTGCAGCTCTTCGCCGAAGGCGAGGCTTCGCCGCTTCTTCCAGCGCTTGCGCGACTCCGTGCACTCGCGACCCTCGTGCCCTCTTCAACATAGTCAAAGAGTGGCCGTAGCGAAGTTTGCTACGCGCCCTTTTGCTGATTCCAGCACATAAGGTATTCTTACGGTCGCCTCCAGTGCTGTGCCACCGGTGGTAAACCCATGAGGCGGGCGCACAACTTACGTAGGTGCCGAGGAAAAGCGCTTTTTCTCGGTTTAGATTGGTCATTTTGGAGTTATCTTCGCGAAAGTGAAATGAGAGGGTCGAAAAGAGGTATTCGCCCAGCTCATCTTTAAACCTGACAGCTTCAAGTGTAGAGGTGCGTGAAAAGGCTATGAGGAAGTCGTCGGCGTAGCGAACGTATATCATGCATTTGTCATTGCGCATTATTCTTGCGGGTATACGAGTTCGCCGCCCTTCCAGACGGCGAGCCTCAGAAATATTGCCGCGGGTCATGGACATGAACAATTTTGCGCTTCAATTACGCCAGACCGGATTGATCCCCGTTTCACGACCCCCCCCGGAAAACGTCGTGATTTTCTCGGTGATCCACAAATCAAGTGGATGAAGGTATATGTTGCACAGGATGTTGAAAATCGCCGACTTCCCCCGCGGTACGCCAAGCCATGAGGTTTTGTATTGCCGAAACTGCATGTAACCTGCTCGCAGGATTTTCCAAAGGAGGCGTATGAAGCGTCGGTCACCACAGCGTTGTTCGATTATGCCTATTAGTCTGTGATTGCTCGCCGTAGGCGAGCGAAAGCATTGTTCAAGGTCTGTAGTGAGCGCTCAGAAGGGTGCTCGCACAGCCACGCGGAGAGTCCTCAGAGCTGAGTGGCAGCTTCTTCCAGGTCTAAAGCCGTGTGAACAGTTTAGGAATATTGGTTCATACATGGCTTCAAGTATCATTCGAACAGCCTCGAGCACAATTTTGTCATGAGGATCATCTGAGATTGTCAGTGACTGGAGGTTTCGCCTATTCTTAGTTGCGGTCCGCCCGCCCTTTATCCCCCCCCGCCCCGAAGGGGAGAAGGGCAGAAGGGCAGAAGGGGGTGGGGATAAAGACGTGGACCGTGTTCTCCCCTTCGGGGCGGGGGGGGATAAAGGGCGGAATTGGAAAGTTTCGTTACGAAGTTGGCCTATAATGAGGTCTAGTGGCCTTTCTCACGAGCGCAAATCGGCGAGGCCTTGTCGGCTCAGCGTCTCTTCGGATTGCAGCTTCGATGGCACGAACCTTGAACTGCTCGCCTCTGGCGAGCCGGAAGCACCCACGTTAGCGCGCAGTGCTTGTTTTCGGCCCCCTGGGCCGCAAGTTGGCCGCACGGGCGCGCACGCGCGCCCGGTATCGGGCTCAACCGGCCGGGAGTATACTTTTTTTGGCCTGGCCCTGGCTGTTCGCGCAACTCTCAGGCGTAGCCTGGCAAGCAAAACCTTTTTACGATAGCCTGCGCAGCAAAAAACGCACCCAAGCTCGTCCCCGAAGGGGAAGGCGGAGCCGGTTGTTCCTGTGCTTATTTTGGTTTCTTTTTTTGCTTGCAAGCAAAAAATAAAAAAAACAAGCAGCTGCGCAGCTTGCACGGCTGTTCGCGCAAGTGACAGGCCTTGCTCGGAATTGCAGCTCTTCGCCGAAGGCGAGGCTTCGCCGCTTCTTCCAGCGCTTGCGCGACTCCGGGGACGCCCTCGACACCCGACCTCGGTTGGGTTGCGTTCCGCCCTTCCGAGTGCTGCGCGTACTTGTGCCTGCAAGGCCAGGCTACGCCTGAGAGGAGACCTCCGGGGAAGAGGTTCGGGCCCCAAATCAGGTACTAGAAAGGCGGGGATGCACTCCCCGGCGAGGAACGAGCCGGGGAGGGCTGTTCCTTCGGCGTAAAAAAGCTCGGTCGGATAACGACCCAATAGATTCGCGTAAGCTGTGATTAATAGTTGTTTATCTAGCAGAAGTTTATAAAGTCCGAAATGCTTATGGGACTTATCAATGCTGCTTAGCCGAGCTATTTTATCGAGTTTTTCGAATACCGCGGGGATGCCCCCGCGCCTATTCGAGACACTCGATGCAGTCTTCCCTAGCCCTTGTGAAGATGTGTGTACACCTTTTGTAAAGGGCCTCCCTAACCGACAGCCCACCCCCTGTATCCGGCCATAGGATAAGGCTGTTACGGCCATTCCGAGCTTGGCTCCGGCAACGCCACTTCCAAAGGTATGGTAATTAGGCAACTTGTTTACGGGCCCCTCTTTAAGGGGCGTGGTTGGGTCGGAAATGCACCGCGATAAATGCCGTCTCCATGTCGGAACCTTGTTTTCCGGCCTTTGTCGTGAACCAGCACGATATTGGTATGATTGACCTATAGTGACCTTACCCTGTCCATTAAGGATTGTACCAAGGAAGTGCCTCTCTGGGCCCGTTTTTTTCATCAGACCGTTGACTCCCAACTAATTGTTTAAAAGGTTCTTTCAAACAGTAGGGGTGAGTCGATCCCCCTCCCGGCGCTTGCGCCTTTGTGCAGCGGCGGATAAGATGTACCTTTTCGCGAGCCCGCCCGCCCGTTCGCCGAAGGCGAAA
>JBCCEG010000203.1:0-3622 GCA_039030455.1 Myxococcota bacterium
GTTCACCAGCCACGGCTGTCCTTGGGTCAGCTCGAATACGCGGTCACACACGCCCTCTTCAAAACGCTGACCCGTCTCTTGCGTGTGTTGCCCATACAAATTCGCGATGTCCTCTTGCAAAAAATCGCCCAGCCGCAAGGAGTCGGAGTTGATGTTGAAGGGACTAGCTTCCGACAGGACTTGCTTGCCCTCTTCCCCCAGCTCCATGCGGTAGTCTCGCAAATGCCGCATGCCGCACAGCACAATGCTTTGGGGAAAGAAAGGTGACAGCGGGCGATCACAGTAACCACTGCGCAACTGGCGTAATACCGAAACCAGCGTGTTGCCTATCAAGGCGTCAATCTCGTCCACGAGCAGCACGATCGGCTTGGCGATGTGTCGGCACCATTTGGTTAATACGTATCTGAGGGAATTTTCCGCTCCCACGTGGTCCAAAATGCCTTTCCAGTGTTCGTCCACAAACTCATCTTGCAGCTGTTCGGAAGCGGCCATGGCGATTTGATTCAAAATCAGTTGCATGCCCTTGTCCACATTTTGACGCGCCGCCTGCCCCGCTTCCACCGACAGGTACACACAGTGCAGGCGACCTTGCTTGTTCAAATAAGTGGTCAACGCTTGCAAACACGTGGTTTTCCCGGTTTGCCTGGGCGCGTGCAGCAAAAAGTACTTTTCCTGCTCGATCAGCGACAAAACCTCTGGCAGATCCCAGCGGTGTAGTGGATCCAGGGCGTAGTGCCTGGCCGGATTGATAGGGCCGGCGGTGTTGAAAAAGCGTTCCATGAGACCTAGTGTAGCAGCCCGAGCGCCGCGAAAAAGGGTGGAGTGTTCCTTACATAAGTCGGAAGATTTCTTTTCTTGTCGTGGTGCTTGGTAAAGTCGAGAAAGTATTTCCGGAATCTAGTACCTCATTTCACAGGGATTGATAGGATTGCGGCGATGACCGGCTTGAATAAAGCGCGCGATTTTTCTACTGTCATCTCCGCTGTCCGACATCCGACCATCTGTGCCAATCCTATGATCTGCGGTATAGGCGCTTGAACCCTCACGGCGGGAGGAGTTAGTCTCACAAGGGACAATAGCTTACGGTGGGGGCCTAAGTGTCGGACGTTGCCTTGGGCGACCGCGTCATTCCCGAGCATCCCGACCAACGCGAGGCGTTGGTGCGGGGGGATAAACGATTCACCGACATCACGAACGTGGTGTGCCGCACGCCTCTTCTGCCCACGGCGGCGGTGCATCCCGGTTGGAAAATCGCGCTGGCGGTGTCGGCTAGTTTTGCCACACTGTTCGTAGGGTGTTTGGCTTACCTGGTGTGGCAGGGCATCGGCATCTGGGGCCATGGTAGTCCGGTCTACTGGGGCTGGCCTATTGTCAATTTTGTCTTTTGGGTGGGCATTGGTCACGCGGGAACGCTCATTAGCGCCATTCTGTTCCTCTTTCGGCAAAAGTGGCGTACTAGCATCAACCGCTATGCCGAAGCGATGACCATCTTCGCGGTGATGTGCGCGGTCATCTTCCCCGGGTTTCATGTGGGGCGCATATGGGTAGCTTACTGGTTAGTTCCCTTACCCAATCAGATGGGTATGTGGCCGAACTTTCAGTCGCCGCTGTTGTGGGATCTATTTGCCGTAAGCACCTATTTCATTGTGTCATTGTGCTTTTGGTACGTGGGGCTCATTCCCGATTTGGCCACGTTGCGCGACCAGGCCAAAACACCACGGGCTCGATGGTGGTACGGGCTTTTTGCCCTGGGTTGGCGAGGCTCGGCTCGACATTGGGTGCACTACGAGAGAGCCTATTTACTACTTGCGGGGCTGTCGACGCCGTTGGTGTTGTCGGTGCACAGCATTGTTTCGTTTGACTTCGCCGTCAGTCAGCTGCCCGGTTGGCACACCACTATCTTTCCGCCCTACTTCGTGGCGGGCGCGGTGTTTTCCGGTTTTGCCATGGTGCAAACGCTCATGTTGCCCGCTCGCAAGTGGTTGGGTCTAAAGGACTTGGTCACCAGCAAACACATCGAAAACATCAATAAGATCATTCTGCTCACCGGTTCCATGGTGGGCTATTCCTATGCGATGGAGTTTTTCATCGCGTGGTACAGCGGCAACCCCTACGAACAATTCGCGTTTATCAACCGCGCGTTCGGCCCCTACGCCTGGGCGTATTGGACCATGCTGTCGTGCAACGTTCTTATTCCGCAGGTGTTTTGGTTTAAGCGCGCTCGCACGAGCATCCCGATCAGTTTTGTCGTGGCTGTCTGTGTGAACATCGGCATGTGGTTCGAGCGATTTGTCATTACCGTCACGTCGTTGAGCCGCGACTTTTTGCCCTCTAGCTGGCGCTACTTTTCCCCCACGGCCTTTGACGTACTCATGTTCATCGGCTCGTTCGGCTTATTCTTCACGCTCTTTTTGCTGTTTGTGCGGTACCTGCCCGTGGTGGCCATGGCGGAGGTGAAGGCGGTTACTCCCCGGGCAAACCCGCATCATTCCCCTTGTCAGTCCCGCGAAAGCGGGAATCCATTTTAGGACATTTCCTGTTCGTAGAGACGCGATTAATCGCGTCTCTACTTATTGAAAATTCCTTTCCGCAAGAGAATGGCACAAATCCCAGAAAACATCTTTCTCAAATTATACCAATCCCCGAAAATAGGTTTACAAAATCGACAACCCCCTTGCGCTCGCCGTTCCCGTCTTTTCTGGATCCCTGCCCCTGCTCGGGGGCAGAGGTGACAACCTTTCGCAGGGATGACAGGAAGGTGTCGTTATTTCTGCGGATTGGTATTAGACAACCCCACATGGTATTCGCTATTCCCACATTTCCTGGATTCCCGTTTTCACGGGAATGACAAAAAAGAGGCGTTATTTATGCAAATTTGCAGGGCTTTTGGTATGACAAAAAAGCATGCAACGCGGCCAACGCCGCTGCCGCCGCCGATTCTGTCCGCAGGACAAAAGGTGCCCAACGCACGCCTCGGACGCCGACGCGATCCAACGCGGCGAGTTCCTCGGGCGCCAAGCCGCCCTCGGGGCCCACGACGACCAGAACGCCCGTTCGAGGAGGGTCCTTGTCTAAGAAAAAACGTCCCAGCGTCGCGTCGGCGTTGGGATTGCCAACGAGGACCGTTCCGCTAAAGTCTTCGCACGCCCGCAACAGGCGAGCAAACGACATGGGTGTGGGGAGCGTTTCCATGTCGGGCGTATGCCACCGGCCCGACTGCCGCGCGGCGTCGCGCGTTACGCTTTGCAGGTGTTGCATCTGCTTTTGGCTAAAGCACTCGGGCGGCACCTTGCATCGTTGGCAGTGGAACCAGAAGAAGCGGTTCGCGCCCAGCTCGGTGCAACGCCGTGCCACTTCTTGCAATAGCGGCCCGCGACTAACGGCTTGCGCGACCCACAAAGGCGGCAACAATCGCGGAATGTGTTCCAAACGAACGTCCTTGAGACACGAAAACGGTTGGGCGTCTAGCGTCCCGTGGATCGCGTTCCCTCGGCCGTCGAACACCGTAACGGCTGTGCCTGGTGGCAGTCGCAACACGCGCGCGAAGCGGTGCCACACATCCTTGGGCAGCGGCAGTGGTTCGCCTGGCCGCGCGAGCGCGGCGACGGCGGGAGAAATGTAA
>JBCCEG010000204.1:0-3616 GCA_039030455.1 Myxococcota bacterium
CAGATGGTCGCTTTGGCGCTGGGCACGTAGGAGACACCCCAACAAATCCGCGAAGTGGACGGAAAAGAAATACAGTGTATTCTTCACCAACCATCAGCAGAGCTGGGGAACGACACGCAAACCCAGCCGCCGCACAAGGAGATCCCTCACTTGGATCCCCCTAGCGCGCGTGCCGATCCACAAGCATGTGAAGATCCGCTGGCAAGCGAACCCTTATGATCCCAAGTGGGAGAAGTACTTCGAGAAGAGACAGCAAGGGCATGCCCAAACAATGCCGCGAACACGGACGAAAATCCCGTGGCGCGGGCAAAAAGGGAACTGTCCTCACTGTCGACAACCCGTGCTAGAGGGAGCACAATGGGATACGCACCACAAAAAGCCTCTGTGCCAAGGAGGATCGAATGGAACAAATAACCTTGTGCTCCTCCACCCTACTCGCCACCAGCAATTACACGCCGGACAGGCGGCTGGGTTGCCCTCGTCGGACAGCCTTATGCATGCTTGAGCTGCTTACGGTGAAAGTCGTACGGGCAGTTCTTAGGAGGGTTGAGTCCCTATCTACCCAGATGGGGACTCCGCCTATCCGACAAAACGAAGAGCTGCCGGAAAACTACAAGGCCAGGGGGTTGAAGGAGGCCGCCGAAAAACTGGACGTCCTCAAGCTTTCGGGCAGGGAACGGCAAGAATACGAACGCTATCTGGAGAGTTTGCGCGACCGCGCCTCGCAGCTGGAAACCAGTTACGACAAGGGACATAAAAAAGGCGTTGCCGAGGGCGAAAAAAGGGACGCGTGGAAGGGCTGGTCGAGGGTGAGAAGAAAGGCATGAAGAAAAGATGTGAGGAAGGACTGAAGCTCGCGGCCGCCCGCATGCTCCAAGAGGGGCTGGACAAAACAACCGTGGCCAAGATCACCGGCTTGTCGCGTGAGCGCATCGAACGGCTATAGCGGCAAGAAAGTTAACCAAAAACCTCGATTCAAGAGGGTCCCATGCCACAAAACCCTTTAGCAAGCAAAGCTGCCCCGCCGGATGAGAGGATGTGGCCAAGCAAGCCCCCGCGAGAGGTTTATCTCATGGGGATCGGCGGCATCGCCATGGGGTCGTTCGCGGGATTGTTGCGAGAAGCGGGGCATGCCGTGCGCGGGTCGGACGCGGCTATCTATCCGCCCATGCAAACGTATTTGGCCAAGTGGGGCATTCCCGTTCGGACTCCCTATGACGCGGCCAATCTCACTCCAAAGCCGGATTTGGTCGTGGTGGGCAATGTCATTCGGCGTGACAATCCCGAAGCGGCGGCCGCGCGCGGGTTGCAATTGCCCATGTTGTCGTTGCCGCAAGCGTTGTGGCGGCTGTTTTTGCGCCCCGCCCATCGCGTGGCGGTGTGCGGCACCCACGGCAAAACCACGTGCACGGCGCTGCTAGCACATGTGTTGCGGCACGCGGGCGAGGATCCCGGGTTTTTGGTGGGCGGCATTGTGCGCGGGTTAGAGACAAGCTTTTCCTCGGGATCGCTTCAACCAGGCGGTGTGTTCGTGGTGGAGGCGGATGAGTACGACACGGCCTACTTTGACAAGTCGCCTAAGTTTCTCCACTACCGCCCTCAGGTGCTGTTAGCGACCTCGCTGGAGTTTGACCACGCCGACATCTACGACTCCCTGGACGCGATCGCCGCGCGCTTTGGCGAACTGTTCGCGGGCGTTGGGGGGGCCAATTGTCATCCTGACGAACGGAGTGAGGAAGGACCCCTGCCTTCGCAGGGGGGACAAACCCACGTGGCGCAACCTTCTCTTTGTCATTCCCGCGCAGGCGGGAATCCAGCACGGAACGTTCGATTCGCCTCCAACGATTCACATGTGCAAGGACAGAACAGTCCATTTGGACTGGATCCCCGCTGGAGCCTGCCCCTGCCCCCGAGCAGGGGCGGGGATGACAATCAAAAAAGTAGAGATGACAGACAAAAAAGTAGGCATGACAGGGCGGTGGGGATCGTGGCGTGCAGCGACGAGCCGCGTTTGATGCAGACGGTGCGCCGAGCGCGGCCTGGGGTTCCCGTGATCACCTATGGGCAAACGGGCGATTGGCAGGCGCGGGAGATTCGGGCAACCCCCCGGGGGACTTCCTTTATCGCTTGTTACCGGGGCAAGCCCGTGGGGCCCATCCACAGCCGCCTGTGGGGACCGCACAATGTCCAGAATGTGTTGGGTTGTACCGCCGTGCTGGCGCGGCTGGGCCTGACACACGCGCGGATCGCCGCCGGCGTGCGGACATTCGCCGGCGTGGCTCGCCGCTTGGAGCTGGTAGGGGAGCGCGGCGACCGCGTGGTGCTGGACGACTTTGCCCATCACCCCACCGCCGTGGCCAAGACTCTGCAGGGCGTGCGCGCGCGCTATCCAGACCGCTTGGTGTGGGCGCTGTTCGAGCCTCGATCGGCCACCAGTTGCCGCAGGACGTTTCAACAAGATTACGTTGCCGCCCTGGCCCATGCCGACCGAGTATTCATCGCGCCGACGGGCCGGGAGTTGCCCCCCGGTCAGTCGTTGGATACAAGGCAGTTGGCCCGTGACATTTCGCAACGGGGCGTTCCCGCGTTCGCGAGCGCCACGCTAGACGAATTGGTGGAGACAGTCGTGCATGATGCGCCCGATCCGGTGGTTGTGGTGTGCATGTCCAACGGCGCCTTCGGCGGCGTGCCTCAACGCATCGCCCGCCGCGCGGGTTTGCTTTTGCCCCATTCGTAGAGACGCGATTCATCGCGTCTCTGCTGTGTGGAGCGAGCGAGTGTTTCGCGGCCCTGGCATAATACTTCTGCCAAACAGCAATAGGGTCGGCTGTATGAGACGGGGGACACGGCGGGGCACGCCGCGCCGAGGCAGGGGCGGCGGGGCTCTTCGCAAGCTCTTGATTCTGGTGACAGCCGCCTTTGTTTGTTTGGGCGTGGTGTATTTCGCGCGGATCACGCGGCAATCTTGGGTCGTGTTGCAGCAGCACCGCGTACACGGTCGTAGCCTGTGGCAACTTTTTAAAGCGCGGCTATGGGAAGAAGATTTGCCTGCTCCTTCTCGTTCGCCGCGCCCGGGTCGCGGGTCTTCGTCAACGCCGCGAAAGCGACAGCCACCGCCGGCGGGGTCAAAAAAGCAAGGCCCGCCGCCGCGCCGGTCCTCGCTTCGTCGCCCGCGCAAGGGACCGAGTCGTCCGCGACAGCCTCCTTCCCAATCGTTTTCGCCCCGAGATCGGGCTAAATTGGATGGGATTCTACGAAAAAGCCTGCAGCCCAAGCCCAAGGGAAACTAATACCAATCACGGAAAGTAACGTTCCCTTCCTGGGGCTATAACCAAAAGTTGTGTATGGAGGGTGAGAGAAAGGCGGCATCCCCTGAAGGAATAACAAGTAACCTACCAGGAGGTATGCCATGGCAAAGAGATAACACAGTTGGGTACGAGAAAGAAGCCACGGGGAAGGATATGTTGAACGAAGTGTTACGCGCGGGCGCCCGCCGCATGCTCGCCTCGGCCATCGAGGCCGAAGCGCGAGACTTCGTGGCGCGGCATGCTCAAGACACTCGGGACGGACACCGCACGGGGGTCCGCAACGGGTTTCTCCCACGGCGGGACGTCCA
>JBCCEG010000205.1:0-3598 GCA_039030455.1 Myxococcota bacterium
ATCGCTTCGTTGATGTGGGTGAACTTCTCTACATGGACAAGTTTATCCACATCGTACTTCTTGGAAAAACCAGGGACCATTTTCTTTTTGTGTTCGTCAACCCTCCTTACAACATCATTTGTGACTCCGATGTAAAGCGTACCCCGTCTGTTGGAGCAAAGGATATAAACCCAATAGAACCGCATGCCGTATGTATTTTAATGGATTCCTGCCGGAGTTTATCCTCGCGACCAGGGGCCCCCGAAAAGTATTGGCGCGAAGCGACAAACTTTTTGGGGAAGGTAAGGCGAGGACTCACCAATGACAGGGTGGGAGACAGGGATGACAGAGTACAGGCAGGCGCTTGGCCAAAAAGGCGCGATAAAAAGGCAGACACTGCATCGGCGCGCGAAAGATCGGATCGCTTTCACGGACTTGGTCAACAGCGGGGTTTCGTCGGCTTCGCGACCGACGAGCATTCTTGGACACTGTCACGCTCAACGCATTCATCTGCTCTCGCCGCTTGGACAAAGTAGATCACCCCGCGCCGCGCAACGCCGCGATGGCGGCCGCCACGTCGTTACCGCCAAACACGGCGCTGCCCGCCACCAGCACTTCGGCGCCCGCGGCAACCGCTCGCGCGGCCGTTTGGGGGTTGATGCCGCCATCCACGGCAATGCGGCACGCTCCATTGCCCTGCCGCCGGGCCGGCTCGCGCAACGCGGCGATCTTGGGTAGTTGGCTCGGCAGAAACTCCTGACCGCCAAAGCCGGGGTTAACGGTCATCACCAACACCGAATCCACCTCGCCAATCACATAACGTAAGGCTTCTTCGGATGTGGCGGGGTTGAGCGCCACGCCCGCCTTGCAACCGTGCCGCCGAATGTCGGCCAGCGTCCGCTGCGGATGCGTGCACGACTCCACATGCACGGTCAGGCTCGCCGCGCCCGCTTGGGCAAAGGGAACAATCCACTGATCCGGATCTTGCACCATCAAGTGCACATCTAGCGGAAGTTCGGTGCATCGACGGAGCGCTTCGACCACTGCCGGGCCCATGGTGAGGTTGGGCACAAAGTGTCCGTCCATCACATCCACGTGGATGCCGTCGGCGCCGCCGCGTTGCAGCTGTTGCGCTTGCTCCCCTAAACGACTGAAATCAGCCGACAGAATCGAAGGAAAGACGTGGACCTTGCTCATGGTGTCCGCCGGTCGTGCAACGGGTTTCTTCTTCATCTTATACCAGTCTTAGGTAGCGACGCGATTCATCGCGTCTCTACGACCAGGGCCGACGCATTAAAAGTTGGTTCCGGATTGGTTTGAGACTCGGGAAAGTCCGGAGGAAGCTTTTAACGGCGCCGCGTGCCGTTTTTCCTCGGTTTCCGTCCCGCCCGCGCGGGTTTTAAGCGGCCGGGACCTGTTTGGCTTACTCTTTTTCCGTGTCGTAAAAGCCGTCGCCGCCGGAGAGGAAGGTGCACGGGGCGATGAGTGCGTGTCGCACGACCGCCCCCTTGTCGAACCAAACCAAGCGGCAAAACCGATCGCGGCCTTCTTCACAAGATAAACACCTACAAACGACCCGCTAGGTCTTTTTTAATGCGTCGGCCCTAGCCCGTACCGTCATGATCGCGTAGCCGTATTGGCGGCACAGTGGGGTAGGGAACGGGTCGGCGACAACCCACACCACGCCCGCGCTGTCGCCGGTCACCGCCCCCGCGCCGCAGATCTTGGCCGCGCCGCCTTGCCGCTCCACCGCCGCGATAAACTCTTGCACGCGCGCGGGCACCACGCCGATTTCCACCAGCAAACGGTGATTGCGTCGCACGGCTTGCCGGCACGCGACCATATCCCGCCGGAGCAAGGCGCGTTCCGTCGCCCGCGTGACTTGCTCGAACGCATCCCACAGGTTGCCGTTGCCCGCGTGCCGTTTCACATGGAACACACAGGCGGCGGTGTTGGTGGCGGGGGTGCCCGTGTGCACCAGGCGTAAAGGGAAAACGGGCGGTGGCAGCGGCGAAGCCAGCCCGTTGTGAAAGCGCAGACAGCCACCACGCGCGCAGGTAGTCGCATCCACGCCGCTGGGCCGTCCATGGTGCAGCTCCTCGATTTGTCCGGCGGCGCGCTCGTACCAGCCTTGCTCCATCTTCCGCCCCAGGTAGCCGGTGACCGCGCGCAGCACGCTCAGCGACGTCGCCGCCGAGGAACCCAGGCCGCAACCGGGGGGAATGTCGGAGTCTAGCCGGACGGCAAACCCCGCCGACGGTCGCGCGTTTAACCCCGGCCGCGCGGTTGGCGAATCCATTGGATTGAAGCCCTCCATCGCGTGGATGACGGCTGCTTGCAATGGTTGGACGGGATCGGTGACGACCTCCGTCGTGCTCAACCGGCCTGCTTGCGCCAATCGCTGCCGTTGCCACAGGGCTTGCGTTTGTTCACGCAGTTGCGAGGGGGAAAACGTTGCCGCGATGCCGTAACGCGGCAGCGTGAGCGAGACCGTGTCGGAAGTGTTTATCGAAGTGACGGCGGCCGTCGCTTGGCGGTCGACGGCGACCGCGATGGCGGGCTTCCCGTATACCACGGCGTGCTCGCCGCTCAAAATGAGTTTGCCTGGCGCTTGGGCTTGCATGGTTCGGTAGTCTTTACGAGCTTGTTGATGATACCGTTTTTCGAAAGATGAAGCGCGCAGCGCTTTGGCGCGCGGCTGCCGCGGGCATGGGGTCTCCACCGCGTTTGTGTCCAAGGTTTAGGGCAATTTCCAAACAAGTAGCCGTTTTTTGGCGGAGGGTGCGCCAAGGGGTTAGCATGGCGGGGTCATGGCCAAAAAGCGGACGCGGCACGACACCTTGTTCCGAGAAATGATGCGTCTGCCGGCGTTTCGGCGGTGGTTCGCGCGCACGCATCTGGATCCGGCCGACGAGGCGGAGCTGGACTTGGATGGGCTGGAGCTCATGCCCGAGAGTTTCACGAGAGCTCATAAGACCGTGGTGCCGGATTGTGTTTTGCGCGCGCCGCTAAAGCGAGCGCGGGGGTTTGGTTACGTCATCGTCGATCAGGAGACAAATCCCAATAAAAAGGAAGTGCTGACGCGGCTGGAAACGGCCAAGGCCAGAATTTTGGAATATGACCTGCACGACCCCAAAAGCGAGGTTCCCCCCTTGATTCGGGCAATCATCTTCTGTACGGGTCGCGGGCGTTGGCGGCGAGAAGCGGACCGGTACGCGGCGCTGCCCCAAGGGTTGCGGGAGCGAATTCGCGGGTCCATGGGCGAACCGCCGCGCGTGGTGCACGCGGCCGATTTGCGGGAGGACGAGAAATTGATCCGTTCCTGTCCGGAGCTGGTGCTGCTGCACCGGTTGTATCGCCATGCCTACGAGAACCCGGTGACGGTTGTCGCCAAGCTGGAGCCGCTGCTTTCGCGGGTATTGCGACGCAAGGGGGGCCGCGCCGCGATACAAACGACGTTGGATTATTTGTGTCCCGACGGTGGACAGGAGCAGGCCGATGCCTTTATGATGGAAGTGGATCAAGCGCTCACGCGGGCTGAGTTGAAGGGAGCGATCATGAGCTTCAGTGAAGTATTTCGGCACGAGGGCAGGCAGCTGGGTTTGAAAGAGGGCCTGGA
>JBCCEG010000206.1:0-3591 GCA_039030455.1 Myxococcota bacterium
AAGACCCGGCGCAAGACGGGCAAAGCCAACGTCCCGAAAGCGTGCATCGTCGCGCAGGTCCCTTCTTCTCTACACAAAATGCTACACAAAGCCACGAGCAAGATCGCATCCAAGGGATAGAGGACCTTGCCGGCTTGTCTGGGGTCCTTGACTCCCGCGGTCCAAGAGAGAAAAGTCCTTTCTCTATCGGCCTGTCTTTCTTGTTCTAGTTCTCTTGCTTCTTCTTCACACAGGGGAACGTAAGCAGCTCTCAACATGTTTGTTATCTCCTTTTGTTGCGGGACTTGTTCCAGCGCCAGGGAGCGATTTCCCCCCGACAACACCTTGAGAACTAGCAGATCACATGGGGAGACGGGAGGGAAGACCCTACACGCAACTTCATGGAGAAAAAGACACACTTGGGTGCCTACAACAGCGGGCTTGTCACACCAATCCGAGCCGCATTACCCCTGGATTTTCCTGAAATAGTTTTGGTTCAACACCGACAATCCTCACTCTCCTTCATGCGGGGACCCTGGCGTTGTCGACTCTCTTGCAATTTCACGCGGATTTCGGCTAGAGCCAGACAGTTGATGACATCCTCGGCACGCAGCCCCGCGCGGCGGGCAATCCAAACGCCGTATTGCAGATCCCTCAACCCGTCCACGTGATGCGCGTCGGCGTTAATGGCAATGGGAATGCCGCGCTCCCGCGCCATGGCCAAATGGCGCTCGTTCAAGTCAAGCCGGTGCGGATTGGCGTTGAGCTCCACCCAACAGCCCGACTCGGCGCACACGTCAAGCACCCGCCTCATGTGGTAATCACTGGGGGGACGCGCCAAAATCAAGCGGCCCGTGGGGTGCCCCAGGCACGTGGTGTAAGGGTTGCGCGCGGCTTGCATCATGCGGTGCGTCATAGCGGTCCGATCCTGCCGCAAGCGGCTGTGCACCGACGCCACCACAAAATCCAATTTCTCCAACACTTCAGCCGGATAGTCCAACTCGCCCTCGGCCAAAATGTCGCTTTCGGTGCCGGCGAACAAAAAGCACCTTGCCGCCTCGTCTTCTTCGTTCAATCGCCGGATTTCGTCCACCTGTTGCAACAGCCGGTCGGAGCTAAGGCCGGAGACATAGGCGGCCGATTGGCTGTGGTCACTGATGCCCAGGTAGGTTAACCCCTGCTCGATCGCCGCCGCGCGCATTTGGCGCGGCGTGTGCTTGCCGTCGGACGCGGTGGTGTGGTTGTGGAACGCGCCGCGCAGATCGCCGCGCCGGACCAAGCGGGGCGACGGTTTCGCGCGTTCGACCAAACAGGGCGGTTTTTGTTCCCGCTGCTCGGGCGGCGTGGGGTGCAGGTCCAGCAAAGCGAACAGGTCTTCTTCCGATTGCACAGGGACTTGGCTCCCACCGCGCATCAGCCCCGTGGGGGTGAACGTCATCTTTTTGGCGCGTGCGCGTTTTTCAAAAGCGGTAAGAAAAGCCTCCGCTCCGGTGGCAAAGAGCCGAAAGGCGAAAAAACACGCCCCGGGTTCGCAACAATAAGCCACGATGGGCGGCTCGGGGTCCTCGAAGACGGGCAAGAACACCACATAAAACGGATGAAGCCCGCCATTCCCCGGCACGGTCACCAATCCCTGTTTGCCCAAACACGCCGACAGGCGCTGCCCCGCCTCGGTTTGGTTTTTCCAATCGGCCTGGATCACCAGCTCCATGCGCGTGACCGTCTCACACCGCCGCCGGATGTCCCCCGCGATGTCGGCATGGATTATCTCCTTGTGAGCGCGCAGCGTCGCCACGTGTTTCTCGGCGATGGCAAGCGCCTGATCCAGCCGCAGCTTTCCCGCTTGCCGCTTGCTGTAGGCAATCGCTTGTGTAATTTGTGCTTGCAGCTTGGGGCCAAAGCCGCGCAGCGTCGTCAAACGATTCTCGCCGCAGGCATACTCCAGTTCCCCCAATGTTGTAATGCCCAATTCGCGCCACAGCCGTCGCGCTCGTCCCGGGCCCAGGCCGGGCAGCTTGACCATGGCGAGCACGCCGTCGGGGATTGCCGCGCGCAGGCGTTTCAGCTCCGTCACTGGTTGACCCTCCACGACTTGCTGAATGACGGCGAATAACCCTTTGCCAATGCCCGCCGTCCGCTGTAGCTCGCCGGATTCGTAGACCTTGCCAAAGGGTTCGACCAATGGCGCCAACACGCGCGCGCCGCGCGCAAACGCCTGCGCCTTAAAGGCATTTTCGCCCGCGAGTTGCGCTAGCAGCGCAAGCTGCTCCAGCACCGCCAACGCCTCGCCGTGTTTCTTTTGCCACCATGCGGTGTCTCTCGAAATTTTTTTCGCCATGCGTGACCTCTCCTCTACTCCGCCGCCATCCGACCATCCGTTAAATCCCGTGAATCCCAGCACTGGTGCGCCCGGGAAGATTCGAACTTCCGACCCCCGGAACCGGAATCCGGTGCTCTATCCACTGAGCCACGGGCGCATCCACACTACTCAAATGCGCCCGGAGAGATTCGAACTCCCGACACCCGGAACCGAAATCCGGTGCTCTATCCAGCTGAGCTACGGGCGCGCATCCACTTGTGGGGTGAGTGAAGGGACTTGAACCCTCGACCCCCAGGGCCACAACCTGGTGCTCTAACCAAACTGAGCTACACCCACCACATTCAGCACCATTTCAGCCCGCTTCAGCCAGTTCGTCAACCCCTTGCCACAGATTTATTTGATTATGAATTATGAATTATAGATTATAAATTTTTACAAATTTATTTTGCTAAATCATAATTTATCATTTATAATTCATAATTCTCCTTCTTGCCTCCTTGGGTAAGGTTGCGCCAAACTAAACACCGTGGCAAGCCAACCAAGCACCTGTCTTTGTCGCGGACTCGTCGTTGTACTGGCAATGCAGCTGTGCGCATGCGCGACCACGCCCAAACATTACGTTTACCGCAACAAACACACGCGTTACCGCATTGGCCATCCTGGTGCGCGGTGGCGTCGTATCAACGCACGCGGGGCCGACCTGGCGTGGCTGCACAAACAAGACGGCAGCTTGCTCTACACCCACTCGCTGTGCCAATCCACGGATACATCGCTGCTGTCGCTGGCGCACCACTTACTCATCGGCATGACTGATCACAAAGTATTGCAGCGGCAAACCATCCAACTCTCGGGTCGTGATGCATTGCGCGTGCACATGAAAGGAAAGCTAGACGGAGTGCCGCGAAACCTGCAAGCCGTTGTGCTGAAAAAAGACGGTTGCGTCTACGACGTGGTCCTGGTCGCCTCGCCCGAGCAACTCCAACGGCACCACGCGGCGTTTCAAGCGGTGCTGGCGCCGTTTGACGTGGCAAGCCGTGCCAAAGAGATGAAACGACAGGCGCTCAAGTGATGCCGATGTCGCGAAATATCAAAGTAGTATCGCGGATCACAGGATTGGCACGGATGGTCGGATGTCGGACAGTGGATTCCTGCTTTCGGGGCCTTCCAAAAACCCATTGGATCCGCTTTTTGGTACTTTTTCAGTGGATTCCTGCTTTCGCAGGAATGACAGGGGATGATCCGCTTCAAACCTGGATAAAAACGAGAGCCCAACAAAAAATCGTACACTTCCC
>JBCCEG010000207.1:0-3590 GCA_039030455.1 Myxococcota bacterium
CTCGTCCCAGGTTTTGCCTTCACGGCGGTCGAACAGGACAAGGTGACCTTCGGTGGCACCGCATGTATCCATGTATTGCGCCGTTTGCTCCAACCCTTGGTTCATCGTGCTCTCGACAGAGCGTTTGGGGTGGACGAGTTTGAGTTCCAGGACGATGATTTGCTTCTTGTCATGCGTTGTAGAGACGCGATTAATCGCGTCTCTACAAGCGGCTGGTTGTTGGTTCGCGGGGGAAACCGGCCACCTCACAACCAAGTCCGTCCGCCCCCGACCCAAGGCATATTCGCGGTGGATGGTGCCGCCGCCATTGACCACGCGTTGCAAGAACGCCTGCAGGATCAGGTGCGGACCGGCTTCCTTGTATTGGAATTGGTCGAGCCAGCCGTCGGAGTTTTCGCGAAAGAACTGTTGGAACTCGGTCATCAACCACTCAACGCACAAACGGCCGTCTTGATCCACGTAGGCGGGGCGGCGGGGGGTGACACTGATCTGAAAGCCGGCGGACAACTCGCGCGGGACGATCTCCTGGTAAATGGGGTTGCCGAACGACAGCTCGCCGTTGGACGCGCGTTTGAGCAGCCCCAAGTCCACCACGTATTCCGCGTCGCGGGGGCGGATGACAGCATCGTCGCCCCGCAGCATGGACGCAATCACGCGGTGCACCCGCTCTTGCTTGAGTTTGGCCGCCAGCTGGTCCAAGTGGGTTTCGCGCCGTTGAATGAGTCGCTCCTTGGCGGCTTCAAGGTCTTCGACGGTGATGAGCTTGGACCGATTCCGCCCCGCCTTGTCTTCAAAACAGGCGTCATAGGCCAGAGCATTCACCAGCCACGGTTGGCCTTGCGTCAACTCGAACACCCGTTCACACACACCGTCGCCAAATTTTTGACCCGTTTCCCGCGTATGTTGCGCGTAGAGAGCTTGGATGTCCTCTTGCGAAAAATCGCCCAGCCGCAACGATTTGGAGTTGATGTTAAAGGGGCTGGGCCCGGTGGAGGGCTCCTTGCTCCGGTCCAATTGCATGCGGTAGTCCCGTAGGTCGCGCATGCCGCACAGCACAATGCTCTGGGGAAAGGGGACGTATTTGCGATCGCAGTAGCCGTTGCGCAGCTGCTGCAACACCGAGACGAGGGTGATGTCGGCCAAGGAGTCGATCTCGTCGATGAGAAGGATAACGGATTTGGCGCTGTGGCGACACCAGTCTTGCAGCGTGGCCATCAACACGCCCTCGGCGCGTTCCTTGTCGAATACGGCGGGCCAGTGTTGGTCGACCCAGCCGTCTTGCAGCATCTCTTGGGCCTTACGCCCCAACTCGTTCATGATTGCTTGCAAGCCGCGATCGATGTCGGCGCCGGCGGTGCGGGCGCGCTCGACCGAGAGATAGACGCAGGCATGGTGCCCCTGTTGATTCAGGTGATCCGCCAATGCCTGCAAGCACGTGGTTTTGCCCGTCTGGCGCGGCGCGTGCACCAAAAAATATTTTTTTTGGTCGATCAGGGACAAAATGCCCGACAGATCCCAGCGCGTAAGCGGATCAAGAGCATAGTGGCTTGTGACGTCGATGGGACCGGTGGTGTTGAAGTAACGGGCCATGCAAGCAGGCTATCACGTTGTCGCGACCAAGGCACTCTCGCCAAAAGCTTTTGCTTAATTATAGAGTATAAATTATGAGTGATGAATTCATAAATATAATAAGTAAAAAATCTCATAATTCATAATTCATAATTCATAATTTCACAGTTATGTGGACAGAAATGGGTACGTGATGGTTAAAATAGCCACGAGGAATAATCCCCTGGGAGCCATCTAACGGCGTGATTGGATTTCTGCAAGGGCGCATTCAGCGGCTAGACCCGCAAGGGGCCGTTGTGGTCACCGGCGGCGTGGGCTACCTACTGCAGCTGCCGCTGTCGGACATCGCCCGCCTGGGCGAGCAGGGGCGGGAAGTGGCGCTGCATGTGCACACCCACGTGCGCGAAGACGCTATCGTGCTGTACGGCTTTTTGCGGCCCGAGAGTCTGCGCATGTTCCGCGCGCTCATTCAGGTGAACGGCGTGGGACCGCGCGTGGCCCTGGCGGTGCTTTCTCACCTAGACGCGAACCGATTGCGCCAAGCCGTTGCCGGTGGCGATGCCCAAGCCTTGCTAGGCGCGCCGGGCGTGGGCAAAAAGACCGCCCAGCGAATCGTGTTGGAGCTGCGCGACCGACTAGAACCTCTGGCAGAGAACCTCCCGCCGTTGCCCACGGGCGCGACGGGAACCGCAGCAGAGCTGCGCTCGGCTATCGCCAACCTGGGCTACCGCCCCAACCAGGTAGAGGGCGCGATTGCCGCCGTGGAAGACTTGGCCAAGTCGGGCGCCTCGCTGGACACCTTGATTGCCAAGGCACTGCAACATCTCACAGCTAAGTAAGAGCGTGTCCAAAAACTACTGCGCTTGCCCCAGCTTCGTTAAAAATTGCCTCAAAGCTTGTCCCCGCGAAAGCACAGGTCCAGAAAGTTCGCGAACGAAAAACGACATGAGGTTGGCGAATTTGTAACATTATTTTCCAGAAATGGTATAAGCGTCCGGATGTTGCGTCGTATCGCCTCGGTTTTCCTGGCGGTGTATCGGTCTACGAGCCGCTGTGCGCGGACGCGGGGTTTGTCCTGGCCGGCGTTGACGCGGCTGTTTCTCCATATGGTGTGGACGTTGGCGCGTGTCCCGAGACGGCCGTGCGTCCGTAGGCGGCTGGATAGCAGTTAAGGGAGACAAGTTGTCCGAAGTCCTTTTTCTCTCACCCCTTTTCCCGCGCCGAACCTAGGCGGGCGGCAGTTTCTGGTCCCACGAGAGCCCCATCGCGGCCGCACGGGAGGAGTCTATCCTCCCACTGGCAACTCCACCCCCGACTCGACAACTCAAACCCATCCACGGAACCCACACGACTTTAAATCGGTCCTGAAGACCATAGCGACAGCCTTGACAAAGAACGGCTCGGGGGCGTACAAGGTGGAGGTGTCGCGCGCGGTACTCGCGAGCCGCGAGTCGCGATGGTATGGGGGTGGGTTTTCTAAGCCTGTAATACCTGTATCTTGTATCGCCTTCCATATTGCTTCGATTGGACTATCGCCTACAGTACTATTCTGTAATGCTTGATCCAGCAATCTACTTGTACTTCGTGCGCCAATCTCAGAAACTGGTGCTACTACAGCTTTCGCACCTGATTCGATAAGAGTTTGACTAAATGAAGCCAAGCCATTTTCCATACGTGCAGTTTCACAAGAGAAAAGAGCTACTAAAGGTCTATTCTTTGCAATGTCCTCACGAATTTTCTCAATATCAGATGTCTCAAGAAATGAACCATCTGGGAAATAAATTGTTTGACCATCACTATGTGCGATGATAATAAGGATATTTTCTGAATGTTTTAATGCCTCTTCAACGATTTTATTAGTTTTGTCATTAACTGTAACCTGGCTGGTAAAATTATGGTTATCTATTATGCTTTGCCAAGACGAATATATACCCTCCCAGTCACTCCATTTTCCATGTTCGATTTTGGCTTCGATTAGCTCTTGAGAGTTATTTGGAATACCATTGATTATACTTACCCCC
>JBCCEG010000208.1:0-3517 GCA_039030455.1 Myxococcota bacterium
CGCACCCCGATCTGCGCCCGTCCGCGCGCGTTCGAGCCCTGACCGACTGGCTCTACACGTTCGCGCGCGGCAAGCGGGAGGCGCTGCTGGGTCGCCCCGGGTGATGGCCGACCTCGCGTAGTCTCCGGGCCCACACGGAGGCCCCCATGCAGACCACTCAGCTCGGGCGCAGCGGCCTCGCCGTCTCGCGCCTCTGCCTCGGCACGATGAACTTCGGTCCCCGGACCAAGGAGGCCGACGCCCACGCCATCCTGGACGTCGCACTCGACGCGGGCGTCTTCTTCGTCGACACGGCGAACGTCTACGGCGGCGGCGGCGCCACGGAGGAAATCCTCGGCCGCTGGTTCGCCCAGGGAGGCATCCGACGCGACCAGACCGTCCTCGCCACGAAGGTCTTCGGCGGCATGGGCCCCGGCCCCAACGACCGTCGGCTGTCGGCGCGGCACATCGTCAGGGCCTGCGAGGACTCCCTTCGGCGGCTGCAGACCGACTGGATCGACCTCTACCAGATGCACCACGTCGATCGGCGGACGCCCTGGGAGGAGATCTGGCAGGCGATGGATCGGTTGGTCCAGGACGGCAAGGTCGTGTACGTCGGCACCAGCAACTTCGCCGGATGGCAGCTCGTCCAGGGCCAGGAGGCCGCGAACCGCCGCAACCTGCTGGGCATCGTAAGCGAGCAGAGCCTCTACAACCTCAACGACCGCACGATCGAGCTGGAGGTCCTTCCCGCCTGCGAGACCTACGGCATCGGCGTCCTGCCTTGGAGTCCGCTGTCGGGAGGGCGGCTCGCGGGCGTGCTCGGCGAGGACGGCGCGCGGCGGCGCAAAGACGCGATCGTGGCCGAAGTGGCCGAGCGACGGCACACCTTCGAGGCCTGGGAGGGGCTCTGCGCCGAGCTGGGACAGCCGCCCGCGGTCGTGGCGCTCGCGTGGCTGCTTCACCAACCGGGGGTCACGGCCCCGATCATCGGGCCCCGCACGATGCACCAGCTGACGAGCGCGCTCGCCGGCCTGGACGTTCACCTGGACGAGGGCACGCTGCAGCGCCTCGATGCCATCTGGCCGGGCCCCGGGGGGGAAGCGCCGGAGGCCTACGCCTGGTAGCGGAGGCTCAGGGCGCCCGGACCGGGAGCTGCGCGGTCAGCTCGTAGTGCTCGACGCCGTGGGCGAACGGAAGCCCGTGCCACGCCTCGAAGGCCGGCTGGTCGTCCGGCAGAAGACCGCTCGCGGGCAGCCAAGTGCCGAACAGCCAGTCCAGCGCGCGCTGCTCCAGGGCGATGTCTCCGCGGACAACGACCTCCGCCACGGTCATGGGCGGGAAGACGATGCGCCCGACGTCGCCGTCCGTGGGGACGTCCGGGATCACGACTCCCACGTCGTAGCGACAGTCCGGCAGCGCCACGACCTCGGGGTCGTCCCACATGTACCCGAGCCAGGTCCCGCCCTCGAGCCCGCGGTCGGTCGCCCACGTCACCAGCTGCTCGGCCGCCTCCAGGACGCCGCCCTGGTACGGATCGAACACGCGCAGGTAGGCCACGTGCCGTCGGGGCAGCTCGCGCATGCGGACGACGAATCCATCGGGGTTGGCGCCCGGCGGGAGGCGCACCAAGCGGTGGTCGCCCGTCGTGGTGAGGAGCGCGTGGCGCTGAGCCTCGCGGAGCGCGGTCGTGTCGATGCGACTGGGGTCGATAAACAAGATGGGACAATGCAACCTTTTTTTACACATCCTATACAACTAGCAAGTGCGCCTGTACGTCATGTCACCACAGTGCCTGGCGCCTACCAGTTTATCCATCCAGATTTTAGAGATTTTTTTGCGACTACCATGATTTTAAAGCAAAAAAAGCTGGATTATATTTTAGATAAGAAGCTATTAAGTAAGCTTATGATATCTTTTTTAGTGCACAATACCACTATTGACCATCACTTTCGGCAAAAACTTTGGAGCTATATACAAAAAAAGAGAAAAACGAAGACAGCCATTATTGCAGCCAGTAATAGTTTTCGAATGTTGTGTGCTATAGGTCATCAAGACTTTAGCAAAGAGAGCCTCGCAAAGCTGGACTTATCGGGCGTTGATCTTAGCAATATTAAGCTCCCTAAAGACCTTTCTGGTACCGACCTTAGAAAAGCTAAGCTTCCACGATATCTTAGTGGACTTAATCTTACCAATGCTATTTTAGAGGGGCAATATTTTACCTATACCAACTTTGCTAAAGCAAAACTAGTAGGCGCTAAACTTTCCAATACCACCTGTGACTATAAGCAATGCTTTGAAGACAATGTAGACACTAATAACTTACTTAATGTATCACATTACTTTCACTGTATAGGTAATACACTCAGCAGTATTACAGAAGTTTATCCCGATATTGCGAAAAATAAGCACAAAGCAGCCCTTCTCCAGATCGCTAGTGACTTGGCCTATCTACCTTATTATAAAGATGTGGAGCATTGTATTAAAGTGAACTGCTTGTTTTATAGGTTGTTGTGCGTTAAAGATAAAATAAAAAAATTAGGTAGCAAGCTTTATTGTCAACTACATTGGACAAAGGGAAAAAAAGAGAATTTATCGCTAATAAATTATCCATGGTACCTCGAAGAGGGAAAAGGAAAACAAATAGCTTCTTTATGGTGTATATTGTCCACAAAAAAAACACTACCCAGGGTGTTGTCTATATTGATCCAAGATTACCTTATCGAAACTACACAGTCTCTTCATGCCGATTTTGATAAGTATATGCAATTATGGCAAGAAAAATCGGGGCAATACCTCTCCACAAAAGGGCAACAAACATATGGCGAATACAAAATTAAAAAAATCATCCAAGGGCTAAAAAAAGCCTATCCTAAACTAACTTCCGAAACGCTCAAAACAGAAGCCAAAACTATTGCTAGGTGCCTCTCAGAAAGTTATAAATTGCCTCTCCCGCAATTTAGGATTCGTTTTTTTCTTTGTCAAAATAGACTTGTGGATCTCAAATTATCAGCTGTAGAAGCCGCCAAAAATGACATATGCTATTTTTGCTCAGTGCTCACTTTGCATGAAAATTGGCATGAATAACTCAACTTAGGCAAAACAGCACTTTGGTATACTAAGCGATTCGACAAAATAAAACACCATGGCACCCCCGCGAACTATGTCCTGAATCAAGTGCCATAGGTACTCCTGCTGAGGGCACCCGTATCAATAAAAACACAACGTTTGGATATAATAAACAGCCCCACACAATTAATAAAAATGGCAGCAAAAAAAAAAAATGGCGCGGATTTTTCAATCCGTGTCTGCGGTCATATGGCTTACGCAAATAAAAAACAAATATGGCGCGGATTTGTAATCCGTGCCTGCGGTCATATGGTACATGCAAAGTAAGGGGATTTTTAATCCCCTCTTGCCGTTTGCTTTTCTATGTAGATTTCACTTGCCCAACAACTCCCTCAAGCCTTATGCCCCTCTGTTTCAAGTCATACTTTTACCTTTCAGATGGTGTGGTAAAACATGTATACTGTTAGCG
>JBCCEG010000209.1:0-3506 GCA_039030455.1 Myxococcota bacterium
TCGCGTCCTTCTTCGCGTCCTTCTTCGCGTCCTTTCTTGACGCCTTCCTCAAGCCCTTTCCTTTTGGCATAGCTCATTTGCATCTCCCGGTCGGTGCGGGCGATCATGGAGTACACGTAGGCACGGCGTTCGGTGGGAGTCCAGTTGTGCTCTTGCAGCGTGGTGAAGGCCTCGCGCAGCGCGGGTGTGTCCAGCTGCCTGGGGATTTCCTTGAGCGCCGGGGCGTGGCGCAGAAAGTAGACCCAGCGCTCTGCGTCGTTCTTCAGCTGGTTGAGCTTGAGGTGGAACTTGGGCAGCTCCACGAACGCATAGTGGATCGTGTCGAACGTTTGCTTGCCTGTTCGTATATCGCACAGCTTATGATGTGACAGATAGTTAGCATTGCCCTGGACGAAGGTAAATCCCAAGATCCCCACGAAATGCACCGTACGCAAAGTGCAGTAAGCATCGCCGACGCCCAGCTGCCCCACGATGTTGTGCGCGGCGTAGTAGGTCGCCCGCTTGTCAAAGGCGTCGCCGCCGTTGTTTTGCATCTCGATAATGCAGGAGTGGCCCTGTTGATCGCGGCAGTGCACGTCCAGAATGGTCTCCTTGGTCCGGTGCTCCGGCGGCAGTTGGTGCTCGCCCAGGCTGTCGATGCGGGCGATGCGTTTTTTGCCCTTGAACCCAAGCGCCGCGTTCAAGAAGTCGATGACCACCGCGCTGTGTTTCTTGTCACCGAACAGCTTGCGAAACGCCACGTCGTTGGTGGGGTCGAAAAAAGGCCCGCCAGTGTTTTTCACCATAGAATACCCCTCCTAACGATTTAGGATAACACAACTCGCCGACGAGGAGACTCGCCTGCTGCCTCTCAAAACCCATCTTTCCACCGCCGCAACACGGCAAAAACGTCCGTGGGAGACCGCAACGATCCACCGGCGAATCGTTCGGCGGCCGCGCGCACGGCCTGCAAGCGGCAGCGCAAAAAAGGGTTGGTACGATGCTCCAGCTCAAGCGGCGACGGCAGGGTGGGCAGATCCCGGCCCCTGAGTTGCTCCACGTGACGGAGACGCTGTTGAATATCGACGTTGTCCGGCTCCACCGTTTGGGCAAAGCGCAGGTTGGCCTGGGTATACTCGTGCGCGCAGTAAAGCAACGTGTTCGGCGGCAACGCGGCCAACCGCCGCAATGCATCGTACAATTGGCCGGGCGTGCCCTCGAATACGCGACCGCAACCGGCGCCGAACAAGGTGTCACCAGCGAAAAGCATGCCGCGACTCACGTAAGCCACGTGATCTAATGTGTGGCCGGGAATTTCCAGCACCTGAAACGCGAACCGCCCCAGCACCACCACATCTCCCTCTCGCACCGGATGCGTACGCTGGGGGATGGCTTCATTCGCCGGGCCGTGAACAGGGATGGGATAAACACGCCTGATCGCCGCGATACCGCCCACATGATCCGCGTGATGATGGGTGATCAAGATGTCCGTAGGCTCCAGACCCCTTTCACGCACCACCGCCAACACAGGTTGCCCGGCCGTAGGGTCCACAATGGCACACTGACGCGCGCCGGGCATAACAATGAGCCAAACGATGTTCGTCCCCACGGGCACCGGGATGATGTTCACAAAAAGTCCCACCCCCGATCGGTCCCAAACCTTCACCTCTCGTGATGCTTGGAACCGCCGGAACTTCTGGCAACAGGAGAGCGCGGCCCCCCGCGCAGTGATCGCAGCAGGGGCCGCTGATACAGCTGAACACGATTCCGGCCGTCTTCCTTGGCTTGATACAACGCCTCGTCCGCTGTTTCCACCAGCCTTTTGCTTGGGTTGTCCGAACCCCGCACGTCGTGAGGGTACTGCGATACACCGATGGAAATGGAAAAACGGCCGTTAGGCTGGCCCTGCGCGCCCTTGATATCTAAATCCAGAACCGCCCTGCGCAATTTGCCGGCCACATAGGCGGCGCCGTCCCGAGTAGTCTGCGGCAAAATCGCGCAAAATTCCTCGCCGCCGTAGCGCGACACGCGGTCCACCTGTCGAACGTTTTCCTGCAAGCACTTGGCTACACACTTGAGGGCTTCGTCTCCCAGCACGTGTCCCTCGCGATCGTTATATTTTTTAAAGTTATCCACATCGATCATCATCAGCGACAGGGGCATGGCAAAGCGCTGACTTCGGGCAATTTCTTCCCGCAACGCTTGTTCCAAGGCACGGCGGTTGGCAAGCCCCGTGAGGGGGTCGTGATTAGAGAGCCGGAGAGTCTCTTCATACAATTGAGCGTTGGCGATGGCAATGGCCGCTTGTGCGCCAAGAGCATGCAACAGCTGCTGATCCTCTCGATCAAAGGCATAGGCATGCGGCGAAAAAAAGTCCATCACGCCAAAACCCTTCCCCTTGTGCAGCATCGGTACCGCCAGCATGGAGCCACGCTGGAGTTGCTCCGCCGGCTCTCCCCTGCTATTACGCCACAGTCGCACGTGTTGCTGTTCGTCACTCAAATTCTCCACCACGACGGGCTTTTTGCTTTGCATGACTAACCCCGTGACACCCTCCCCCAAGGCAAACCGCAACTGGGCAAAATCAGGGTGGGCGGGCCAACCGTGCGCTACGCGCAGCTTTAGCACCTTTTCGCCTTGTGGATTACGCTGCACCAAAAAGACGGCAAAGTCGGATCGCCCCAAGTTGTGGTGAATGAGTTGCACCAAACGTTGAAGCAGATCTTCTTTGTTGAGAGTTGCTCCAAGCTCGTGCGCCGCCTGCATCAGCAGCTCTTGCTCGCGCACGTGGCGTTGCAACGTTTGGTTAGAGGTGCGCAACTCCTCTGTTATTTTTTCCAATTTGGCTTTCATAATCAGCTGCTTTCGCGCTGCTTGCAGTCCGCGCCTATGCTCAATGGCGCTGGCCTCCATGGTGGTGAGTGCTTCTAGCATCCGATTAAATGCCTGCCCCAGCAGGCCCACCTCGTCTTGCCTGTCTACCTCCGCCCTGAGCAAAAAACCCGCTTTTTCCGCGTCTTGCATTGTCGTGGCCAGGCGCATCAACCGTGCACCCACCACACGATCCGTCACCCACAGCACCAAGCCGGACACAAACGCCACCACAAGACCAAAACCAACGGCAAGCTTCAGCCACAGCCGCACAAGACCGCTCGATAGCCGTGCCCGACGCAGCGAAACCCGCACACCGCCAATGGCACCCGTCTGCGATGCCGCCGCGTGTGTCACATGAACGAGATCCTCCCGCCATATCGTTCCTGGTGTCAAAGAGATTTGAGTTCCCATATGCGAGGGCTGAGTGCTATCGATCACACGCCCTTGCGGATCCAATACATCCACGGCGGCAACGTCCGACACATGCGCTGTCTGTAGAAGCACCCTGCGAGCTCTCTCGCGCTGTTGCCGTCCATCGATAATTTGGTACAACGACGTGACGGTATGTCCCAATAGCGCCGCCTCGGCAACTGCCTCTTGCGCGGCCGCATGGTGCTGAAAGAAAAACAGCACACTCAGGGCTACAACAGACA
>JBCCEG010000210.1:0-3491 GCA_039030455.1 Myxococcota bacterium
CGCTAAGTTGCCCCCGAAGGGGGCAACAACACCGTTCGGAACCAAGCACCAGGGGGCTGCAGATGGTAAGCTTCGCTGGTTCGCTTCGCTGGTTTGAGCCCCCGCTGGTTGGTTTGGGCCCCCGCAGGGGTGAGCGAAGCGAACCAGCGGGGGCCCAAACCAGCTCAGCTTTGCATGGCTCACCCCTGCCGAACCCGTTTTCCTCACAACCAAAGCCGCCGAACTAGTGCGGGTGGCTGCAAACTCCCTTATACAGCCGCTTAAAAGGCATTCGTAAACGGGCCCGGCGCTCTTACCCACTAACTGAGGGACGTGGCGAATTCCACGAACGTTAACCGAGGGAGGCGCACGCAGGTTGGTTTCGCGCGCGCAAGCGCGCGCCCAAACCAGCTGAGCGAACCATCACCGGTGACCAGAAGGGGGCCCACTATAGGTAAACCTCAACTGGGTTTGCAGGGGTGAGCCAAGGGAACCACAGCCAAGCGAACCAACTGGGGTTGTTTATGTGTGCAAGCGTCCTATTGCAACGAGCGTAAGGGTCGCTGCTAAAGGTGTAGGGTCGCTGCTAAAGGAGCTCCGAGCGGTCCAATGGAACTGGGCTAGAGAACAAACTTCTGCCAAGCGATAAGGGTAAGGTACGTAGTTCCACCGTCGACGTTGAAGTCGGTCGAGGCCGTAGTAAGGTCAGTTATTGACTAAGTGGTTCGGCTGTGTTGGAAAGCCGTGTGACGGGAGCCTGTCTCGCGCGGTTTGGTGGGCGCCGACGGGCAGTTCGACCCAATTAATATAGGTGTGAGAAAGGGGGTGTCGACCCTCGGATTTGCCGCGTCGCCACCGACCGCAGGCCGGTGTCGCCTAGAGAGCGAGACCTTAGGCGCGCGGGTGGTCGGTTGATGGTTGCGAGGGTGGGTCCAGTGGCGAGAGGCTCTTTCTGGGGCGAGCTTTAGTAGGATGCTGGATGGTCACACCTGGGGAAAGGCCGTAAATCCTAACAATAAGCTGTTGGGAGTAATGGCACTTACTCGTCACCGTTTTTCAACATGTGCCAAAGTGTGCTATAAACAAAAGCATATACGAGCTCGCTGACAGTCGAGCCTAGCTACCGACGCTCCGTCGGGATCCACATCACACATTCAATTCTAAGAAAAGAGAGAACGAGGCGGGGAGTGACTGCTTTTGCATTCAAACGCGATTTATAAAATTTGGTCTCTTTCGATACTCGCGCTCGTGATTTGACAGATTTGCACTCGTCCCACTGGGACAATTGGAAACTTCTGGGAGCGATCGCCCCCCGGGGCTCGTTCACTGCATGGTTGGGGTGTGCGCGCTTGCGCGCGCACCAACAAACCAGCCAACACCAATTCTAGCTCAACTACCGGCGGATAGTGGTGAGCCCGTGAGTTCGGTGTCCATGGGTGACCAACCGCGCTTTTGGCTTGCCAAGCGAACCGGGCGAGCCGGTTTGGGTTCGAGCGCAGCGAGAACCGGTTGCTTGGTTCCTTGGTTGGTGGTTTGAGCCCCCGCTGGTTCGCTTCGCTCACCCCTGCGGGGGCCCAAACCAGCTCAGCTTTGCTGACCGGTTCGCTCAGCTTTGCATGGCTCACCCCTGTTCCTCCCTGGGCTCGGAACCAAACCGAAAATGGGAAGAATGACACAAGCTTGTAGGATGCCAAGTTATCTTGAACGAGCGGACTTGTGTTTTACTGAATGCAGGTTCTCTTGGGCTCGTGATTTGTGCAAAAGGTCGAACGCGCCTCTAGGAAAAATTACCGGCCCACTAAGTCCCGATAGTGGTTTTAGCAATGGTTACACCTTCGGTGCTCTCCAGGGTCGCTGCTAAAGGTCAAGCGTAAGGGTCGCTGCTAAAGGGTGAGCCAAGCGAACCAAATACGCTCGCACCCAAGCGCCTGATTATTTTGCGTCCAACTCCCTCCCTGTCCACATTTCTTATGCCCCACGGGGAAAATTTCTCCTTTTTTTGGCACGTCCCACAAAAAAATGGCTATTTTTTATCCGACCAAAATACTGGCACGCGGTCAAGTAGCCGGGGAGCCGGCGCCCCCGGTTCGCGATCTAAGCTAAGCATCTAGGGTGAGCACCTATCAGTTCAGGATGCCCGTAGGTCACGAGTCGTTCACCGGTTACCACAAATCGATCCGTCCGAACAAGTGGAATGTGGCCGCCAACAACGATATGCTTGGGTGTTGAATCGGCGAGGGAGCCGTGTGATGTGGAAGCATCACGCACGGTTCTGTGAGAAGGGCTAGGCACCTTACTCTCCTACAATGAGCGTTGTGGCTATCATTTACACATCCTTCACCACAATTCGACAAGTGGATTTGAAAAAAATAATTGCTTACTCTTCGGTCGCTCACATGAACGTTGTCACAATCGGACTTTTTAGTCTGAATTCCATAGGAATAGAAGGCAGTATTCTATTAATGCTAAGTCATGGGATTGTATCTCCGGCGCTCTTTTTATGCGTTGGTGTGTTATACGATCGTCATAAAACTAGACTATGTGTGCGGAGCGCACACCTTCGCCCCGTTATGGGTTTATTGAATCCCTGCATCAGGGCCATAGGTGCTAAACTGATTGGGGTACCGCACAAAATCCGCGCCTGGATAAATCAGCGGCATGAAGTCTCCTAAAACGGTAAGTCCTGGACGAGTATGCAGCTTGACTGTAGAACCTTAACCGATGGCCAACCTATCTTAAGGGCGCGACCTTCTTAGGCGTCGCGCTATGCCACTCCGGGGTTGCTCGATTACAACCACTACATAGGGGAAAAGAGGGCCTCTTCCTCGGAAGGTTGGGCGCGCTTGGGCGCGACCTGGGCAGGGTAAACCGCCGCGGGCGGGCCTTTACATCGCAGGACTCGTACTTAGACATGGGGGGCGCTGGGGTGATAGCTACGAGGATGGTGAGATGGGAGTTCACTAGCGAGCGAGCTAACAGTCGTAGCCATCCGGAGGACGGCGGAAAACCGCTGATGGATCTCTGTTTGAATGCCGGTGGGGTGACCCTTAGGTCCTGTTTCAGTTAGAGTTACCCGAGCTGAGAGTGGGGTTTGGCAGTTTGCTAGGTCGCTCCGACCGTTTAAACGGAACGAACGAGTGGGGGCGAACACCGAACGTGGATTTTTCGTCTACGATCGCGACCTAGGAACCGAACGTGTAAACCACCAAAATATGGGAACCGACCGTTTAGGGCTCCCTCCCTACCGGTGTGCCGGTCAGGTTCGCGACCCTCACCCCTGGTGCTTGGTTCCTCTGTTGGTTCGCTTCGCTCACCCATGGTCGTCAAACCCAGCTAAGGGTTGCCCCCCTGCGGGGGCCCATACCGATGCAAAGCTTCGCTGGTTTGGGCCCCCGCTGGTTCGCTTCGCTCACCCCTGCGGGGGCTCAAACCAGCTCAGCTTACCATCTGCAGCCCCCTGGTGCTTGGTTCCGAACGGTGTTGTTGCCCCCTTCGGGGGCAACTTAGCGAAC
>JBCCEG010000211.1:0-3483 GCA_039030455.1 Myxococcota bacterium
CAAACCGACGGCGTGAGCGGCGGCGCCCCACGAGCCGCGCGAAAAGGCCGAGTTGACGAAAAACACGGCCTGGGAGGCCGAGGCCGCGCATGCGCGGGCGCGCAACGCCAGGCGCGCGCGCAGGGGCACACGGGCGTTGCCACCGGCCCACCAGCGCATGCGCGCACCGGCACCGGCGGCGGCTCGCACCCACGCGGGGACCCCGCGACCGGCACGCCGAGGAAAGCCCGCGCCGCATGAGCCGCCCACGCAAAAGAGCGCCAAACGGCTTGCGCCGCCGTGGGCCAACGCGGCGGCCACGGCCAGCGCGTCGGCGCCCGGGGCGCAGCCAACACAGAGACGCGAACCGCGCGCGACAGCGCGGGAAACAACGTTTGCAACCAACGCGGCGGCCTTGTCACCGGCCAACACCCGAGAACCGCCAAAGGCAACAGACTCAACCATGCCGCACCCCCTTTTACTTAAAGTATAACACACACGCAATACAAATGCAAGTTTTTTGTATTTGTATTTTTCTTTTTTTCTCTCCCAATCCCTTCCTTTCTAGGGCCGCCTTAAGGCGGCCCTACAATACAAACGCGCGGCAAGACCTTGCGATCGCCCGCCGGAGCTGTTAGGGGTGGAGGTGCACTTTACCTCACGGTGAAGTGTTGTCGGGGGTCCTGCGTCCCGCAAGGGGCGTAGGGCTCCTCCTCGAACACGAACAAACAGAAAAAATACAAATAAGTGCTTGACAAGAATGCAAAAGTGTTTACTATATTGGTAACGGTGGTCGGGTGGTCCGACTGTCTAAGACAACACTGAGGTAAAGAAAATGCAAAACGCAAAGCAAACAAGCACACGCATTCTCCATTCAGGGGCGGACGGTCCGTAGTCCGCGCGTTGGGCGTGTTTTCCCCGCCTAACGCGATGCATTCATAAGAAGCGCGAACCTTAGAGCTAAACGTCGGGGTCCCCGCAAAGTATTGAGCGAAGCGAAAACTTTGCGGGGCAAAGTGGCGGTCGTCGCCTAGCAATAAGAGGAGTTTACGCACGCGGCATCCGCCTAGCGTTCATGTCGTGCCGTGCCGCCATGTGTTGTCGGCACGTGTCGCCGCATGCCGCCGCTCTTGGTTCGCTTGGTCGGGGTCCCCGCGAAGTATTGAGCGAAGCGAAAACTTTGTGGGGCGAACATGAACCCACACGCGGCTTTTGGCCGCAAAGGAGAGTGAGAGATGCGAGTGGAAAAGAAAAACAAAGAGCACGTCAAGGAGGCGGGGCTGGGATTGTTGGCGGTCTACTATTGCGAGTCGACCCTCGCCAACCTGGCCCTGTACGGGGCGCTGAAGAAAACCGAGGCCACCGGCCTGATAATCGATGAGCACAACGCGCGTGTCAGAAAGCTGATGCGTGAGTTGGAGGAGATTGTCAATCAATACAAGCGGCAACCTCCCACGCAAACCAGTGGGGGGCAACCATGATGCGACAAGAAACGAAAACAGAGGGGAAAACACGAACCCCCGCCGGAAACGGCGGGGGTTGTTCGTCTATCGCTCCGCTGGATTGCGAGGCGTTGAAGCGGTCGCTGCAAAGTTTGCGACGAATGCGCCGAGAGTTGAAGGAGGCGGGGCGACCCCTGCGGGAACTTGAGCATCGGCAAAAACAGGTGAAGCAGTTGCTGTGGACGGATGGGGCGCCGCCTGGGATGAAGCAGGCCCTTGCGAAGTTGGACCAGCAACTGGACCGTCGGATCAACGAGGAAGTCGTTATTTTCATGCGTCGGTTGGTTGACGAGTAACTCAGGGGCCGCCTATAAGGCGGCCTGTGTTTCCCCGCCGCCAAGCGGCGGGGATGGGGGGCCTATCGCACGCCGCGTCGCGGCGTGCGAGACTGTGAGCAGTGCCCCCGCCAGCGCGGGGGTTTTCAGTGAAATGGGGTTGGCGCGATGGATGGGAAGCGGTTTGTATTGGATGGGGAGGGCGGGGAAGTGATTCCCCAAAATGGCCCTACTGGGGAATCCAACACGCGAACACATACTGCACGCATGGGTGGGCGGGCGGTTTAGATGAAGCACACGGCGTTTTGCCCCGCAAGGGAGCGAGCAGTTGTCCGAGGAAAATCTCGCAGAGTTTTGCGAGGAGAACGGCAGCGAGAGAACCTTCGGGGAAAACGCCGTGACAACTGCTTGTATACAGCGCGACCGGAGACCTCTTCAGGGAGCGAGCGAGTTTTCCACCAAAACGCGGCAACGATCCCCGTTTTTACGGGGACAAGCTTTTGGGGAAAACGAAGCAAGGGAACCTTAAGAGGAGGAGCGACGCGCGAACGTAGACGAGTGATGCCTCCTTGTCTCTTGCGTGTTGAGAGAAAACGGTCGTTTCTTTCGGTGACATCCCTCGGTGAAATAGGTTGACAACACAGAAGAATAATCGCCAGAATATCCCCAGTATTGCCCGTATTCAGCGAATTTATTTAGGCGGACAGTGTGAATAATCCTTGTGCCACCCCTGCCAAAGTCGTCGGCTATGTCCGCATGTCCACCCCCAAACAAGATTTGGAAAAGGACAAGGTGAGCATCCTGAAATTCGCCAACGAGACAAAGCTGGGACATGTGCATTTCGTCACTGAGTATGTTTCCGGCAAGTCTTATTGGCGGACGCGGCGGATCGGCCGTGTCTTGGACGAACTCAGCGCGGGTGACTCCCTCATCATCAGCGAGATGCCGCGATTAGGGCGTAGCATGTTGGAGTGTGTTGAGATTTTGTCCGTCGCCTTGCGCGGTGGAATCCACGTGTACGATGTCAGAAGCAACTGGCGGCTGGAAGACACGATGCAAAGCACAATGGTTGCAGTCGGTCTGTCCATGGCCGCCGACATCGAACGGAGGTTCATTGCCGCCAGAACCAAGGAAGCGCTTTGCGTTAAGAAGGCTGCGGGTGTGAGATTGGGACGCCCGCCTGGACCTGGAAGAAGCAAATTGGACCCGTACCGGCCCGAGATTGAAGCGCTTTTGGCAAACGGCTCCACCAAAAGGTTTGTCGCGTTGCGCTACCGCACAAGTGAGTCCAACCTGCACCTATGGCTCAAACAGCGCGGGCTTTCTGGAAAGAGCAGCCCCTTACAGGGAGACGCGGAAAAATAATCCCTCCGAGGGGCGGGCTTGGTTTTGAGTGTTTTCGCCGATCGTATTGTTTGCTTTGATGGCTGATTACAACATCTGAACAACAGGGATCAAATGTTGCGACTGGTCTGTTAGTGCCGGTAAGGGCCGCCCGATACTCTGATCTAGCCAATCAAACTCCTTTTAAGTCTCGGGCGGCCCTTTGCGCGGAGCGGTTAAAACGGTTTCCTTTGAGGAGAGGCCTCTCCCGTTTCCAACGGCGTTTTAACCGCTACCATTGCGCGGAGCGGTTAAAACGGTTTCCTTTGAGGAGAGGCCTCTCCCATTTCCAACGGCGTTTTAACCGCTACCATTGCGCGGAGCGGTTAAAACGGTTTCCTTTG
>JBCCEG010000212.1:0-3479 GCA_039030455.1 Myxococcota bacterium
AGGTCTCAAACCCTCAGGGCCAGGCCGGACTCCAAAGCGGCGTCGAGCCGCCACAAACCAAGGCCGCTAGCGCGGCTGCTGTCCGCGCCGGCGCTTCCACTTGCAACACCCCGGCATCGCCGGTTGGCCGGAGATCAGTGTTTACCGTTGTCACGACTGCAGCCCCTTGTTGCCTCCTTAAAATATTTTAAACATGTCGTAGCCGCACTTCAAATCATTTATGTATTCATCAATTTTTACATTATACCTTCGCTTTAATTTTTCAATTTCTTCTTCCGCTTTTTTATATCCGTCACTGGAAAAATTCATCTTCCATTTCTCGCTCTCTTTTTCTTCGATAACTAGTTTGTCTTCCCTAAGCTTTTTTCTCAAGGAAATACATTCTTTGCTGTCAGACGCACCGATACTTTCAACAATCCCAGGGATGCTCACGTCACTCGCGGCGGAAACGCCATCGCCGCCTCGGGCAATCAGAATCACTTTGTCCACTTCGGTGTAGATCGTTTGGCCGGACGTACAGAGACGTGAAATGTCCAATTTCTCTTGCGATTCCTTCAAGGTTTGCATCAGCTTATCGGACGCGGCAACAACTTTTTCCAAGGGATCTTGCGGATTTACCTTGCAGGTAAAACGAACGATAGAGTCAGACATTTCGCGCATGAAACCGAGCTCTATGGCGCTGCAACGGTCAAATTCTTTTTCCCACTCCTGGATCGCCTGGTCCGGCAGAGAGTAGCCGGAAACAAGCAGTTGGACGCAACCCCGCCATTGCTTCACCTGGCCAATGATATCCGCCCTTACGTCTTCTTTCTTTTTTGTTCCCGCGGCGTCAATTTCCGAGCTTGTTTTTTTCGCTTCTTCCACGACATACTCAGATTTAGTGCGCTTAGCCACGTCCAACCCTGTTGCTTGCTTGCCCTTGGCCCCGTCGCCGCCGCAAGCGCCGCCGACCGTCAATGCCGCCAACACCGCCGCCAAGGCGACCGCCTGATTTTTACTCTTCCACAACATCTTGTTCCGCTCCTCACCCTTGCGGCAAAACACGGCCGCGTTTCTCCAAGCTCATTCACGCTAACAAAAAATACTTTCACTGTCAACTAATACCAGAAAATAACGTTACAAAATCGACAATCCCCCGTGCATTCGCCACTCCCTTGTTTTCTGGATCCCTGCTTCCCTGCTTTCGCAGGGATGACAGGAAGGGAACGTTACTTTCCGTGATTGGGATAATAAAAAATAACTTTGCCAAAGCGGCGTCAAGCCCTACGGGCCAGGTCGCAGCCAGAGTCTGCACCGCAGACTCTTAACGGCCCCCGCTGGGGCCGTTGCCTCTCGCAGCCGCACACCAAGGCCGCTAGCGCGGCGTCCTTTCCTTAACCAATCAGCCCGCCGCTACGATTCACTCAGGGCGTCGACCTTGTCGCTCAAACGCTTGACCTCTTGCGCCAAGTGCGACAGTCGGCGAAACAGGGAGCTGCCGCGCAAAAACTTGATCTGCGGCATCGCCGGGCTGCCCGCCACGCTCTGCCCGCGCGGCACATCGCGCGCGACCCCCGCCTGCGCGCTTACGCACGCGTCTTCGCCCACGTTCACCCGCTCACGCACACCCGCCTGACCGCCCAGCAACACACGGGATCCCAACCGCGAATGCCCGGCCACACCCGACTGTGCCGCAATCACGGTATCGTGTCCCACCGACACGTCGTGGGCTATCTGCACCAAATTGTCGATCTTCACTCCCTGTTCCAGCCGCGTATGCTCCAGCAACCCTCGGTCAATGCAGGCGCCGGCGCCCACTTCGGCGGCTTGGTCGATGATCACGCCGCGCGGACAGGCCACCTTGTGGCTCGTCCCCCCGTCGGGCGCGTAGACAAACCCGTCGCTGCCCACCACGGCCCCCGGGTGAACAATCACATCGTCGGCAATGCGACTACCGCGCAACACCGTACACCCCGCGCCCAACACACAACGTTGCCCAACATGAACGTCATCGTCCACGAAAGCGAACGGCGACACATGGGTGTGAGCGCCGATACGCGCGTTGCCGATACAACACAAGGGACCTGCTCGCACCCCTTCGCCCAACTCGGCGGACTCGTGGATCACGCACGAAGGATGAACCCCTTGCATGGCCGACTCCGACGGCGGATGGAGCAAGTCCATCGCGCGCGCGAAGCCGACGAATGGGTTGGCCAAAACGATCATGGCGCCACATGCCGCGCGGTGGCCATACTCAGCCGCATACGACTCACTAAGCAGCAGACAACCAGCCCGCGTGCGCAAAGCTTCGGGCAGTTCTTTGGGATGCAACAGCGCGGCAACGTCGTTGGCTCCGGCGGTTCCCAATGAGCAAACAGCACGGACTTCACCATCTTCTCCCAGCAAACGGCCTCCTAACCGCTTTGCCAGTTCGTTGATCCGCATTGGCGTCTTTCCCTCCGGCAGCCCCGACAAGTCCCCGTACCCCTTGCCATTTCCCCTCTTATACTAAACCCCGCTTTCGTGGGAATGACAGAGTCAGGAAAATTTCCTCAAGAAACGGTACCGCAACCCCTGCCCTAGCTTGGCATGTCCCGTTCGATTGTCAAAGTTCTATGCACTGATGAAAAGACTTGCGTCCGAGGGCCAGGACCGATTTAAAGTCGCGGGGTTTCGTTGAGCAGAAGCTGTCTTTATTACGCCATTCCCAAACTCTCCACCACAATCTCTGCCACAAACGCGCGCAAGCTAGTCACCGCGACAAAACCCATCTCCGACGCCGCTTTGCGACACTTCCTCATCAAGTTCCAGCCCCATGCCCCACGCCCACTCCTACGCCAAACCGCCCACCAGGCACACGCAACCAAGGCTATTCGCAATGATGACTTCCCTTGCGGTGTCGTTGCCATCGACGGCTGCGCAGCGCAGCACGAAGTGCTAGGGCCTTGTGGTGCACCGCTATTTTATCAGCAACGTCCACGCGGCCGGTTGTTCGTCCGAGTCCGTCGCTGGGAAGGGTCTGGGGAAGCGTCACGTTCTGGGCACGGGGGTTGACAGCGTGTCAATGGCTGTGTCTGACACGGTTGCATTGGGGGAGTGGAAAACAACTGCCACCGCCTGTGGGCTGGGAGCCGCGGCACGCAGTGCTAAGACTCCGCGGTGCAGAGTCTGGCGGCGAGCAGGGGCAAATCTTCTAGATTTGCCCTGGGCATACCTTTGACGAGGACCGCAAGCCTTGGATCCTTGAACCCAGGGGGATGCTAAGCGTTCGGATGTTGCGTCGTATCGCCTCGGTTTTCCTGGCGGTGTATCGATCGGTCTACGAGCCGCTGTGCGCGGACGCGGGGTTTGTCCTGGCCGGCGTTGACGCGGCTGTTTCTTCACATGGCGTGGACGTTGGCGCGTGTCCCGAGACGGCCGTGCGTCCGTAGGCGGCTGGATAGCAGTTAAGGGAGACAAGTTGTCCGAAGTCCTTTTTCTCTCACCCCTTTTCCCGCGCC
>JBCCEG010000213.1:0-3454 GCA_039030455.1 Myxococcota bacterium
GCTTGAGGGGATGGGCATGGCGGACGATGCTAGGCTTTTTTATCGAGAATTGCGCGACAAGCACGCCAAAAGTCCTTTTGCCGCCCGCGCGAGGGAGTGTTTAACAGCGCTGGGTCAGGGCTCGGGTACAAAACCCAAACGGTGAGTCGCGGTGTGTGAGTCCGCTGTTGCCCACATTGCCGAGGTTGGCCGTGGAAACCAGGAAGCATAGGGCAGCGCTTTGGTGTGCGGCGGCTCGACGCCGCTTTCTTTCGGACGCCTCGCAACACGGGGAGATCCTTCCTCGCTTCGCTCGTGCCGGATGACAGAGGGAGGCATCGCCGGCGAAGAGCACGACGGATTTTGGAGGTCCCCGAAAGAGAATGGAAATGAAGCACACGCTACGCCTTGTCCCTTCCCATTTCGTTCCGAGGCAAGGGCAGAGCTCTTTCGACATCTCCGTGAGAGCAACGGAGTTTTTCGCGCGCTTGCGCACGTTGGCTTTTGTCGGCGCGAGTGTTGGGGTGTACGACCACCGAGCCCCTTGGATCGTAGCGGCGCTACCGGCCTCGCGAGAAACCGGACAAAAGTTGTCACACGCGCCCGATGTGGCCGATCTGTTGCAAACGTTGCATTGGTCGGGGTTGCGCGCGCAAGACGTGGCACGGGTTGTGCGGGAATCGCCGCAAGCACGACACGAGGAAGGGTTAACGCGCGTGTTGGAGCAACTGGTCCGTTTGGAGCAAACGCTTGAGAGCTCGGGCTTGTGCGACGAACCGACCGCGTTATCCCGGTGTTTGGCGTATTTGCGCGGCTGTCGCGCGTTGCCGTCGGGGCTGGGGCGTTTTGACAGGATGGTGATCGACGGCGTTCTGGATCTCACGCCGCTGCATTGGCGTATTTTGGCGCGGCTGGCTCGTTTGGGTTTAGGCATTTGTGTCCGGTTCCCCACTTGGTGTGACATCGGAAGCTTCGGGGAGGGTTTGCGCAACATAGAAGATGCCATTCAACGCATCTGTCTTGCGCAAAAAGCCGATTTCAACGTCCTGTTTGAACCGGATGCGGGGCAAGAGTCACCCCACCGGTTGCGGTTGCTTGAACACGCCGCGCGCGCGACGCCGTGCCCTCGACCGCCGGACGATGTTTGCCTGCATTTGGCGACCAATCCCTTGCAAGAAGCGCATTGGATCGCGCGGCAAATCAGCTTGTGGCAGCGCGGGCACGGCACACCGTTGCGGATTGCCGTCGCGATGCCGGTGTTGGACGAGACGGCAAACGCCTTGGCGGCGACATTGACGCAGTACAACGTGCGCGTGCGTTGCTCTCGCGGCAAGCCCTTGGCGGAGGTGCCGCGTTTGCGCTTGTTGCTGCGCGCGCTGCGGCAAAGCGAGACGAGCTTTGTGGGGAAAAAGCAAAGCCACGCAGTGGCTGAACCGGATTTCCCTCCCCATGACTCGCTGGTTGGTTACGTCGCGCGGGTGGCGCGGCTGTTGCCGCGGCTAGAGCTGCCTTGTTCCGAAAGCGATGACGAGAGAGAAAGGGTGTCGGCGTTTCTTGAACATATGAGCGGCGTGTTGCACCGCGTGCCGTCAGAGGGTTCCCGCCATCGGGTTTCGTTGGCTGCTTTCGCGACGTGGTTGGAGGAGCGCTCGCGCGCGCGGCACCTGTCTTCACCTTCGGCCGTGGACGACGCTCAAGTGCAAATCGTGCCGTTCGCGCGGCTTGTGGGACAAACGTTTGACTATGTCGTGTTCGCGGGTCTGGTGCAAGGGCGTTGCCCTCGCGGCAAAGCCGTGAATCCCCTGTTAACCGACAAACGGCGTTCGTTGTTGCGCAAGCTGCTGGGACGTGACGTGTTCGCATCCGGGCCCGCGGCCGCTCGGATGGCCGAGATCGATGTGTTTGATCGTCTTTATTTCACCGCGGGTCTGCTAAACGCCCGCGAGGGCGTTGTTCTAAGCACGTGGTCCGCCGACGATCAGGGGAGAAACGTGTCTCCGGGCATCTTGTTCCACCAGGTCCGCATCGCTCTTGGCCGGTCCACGGCCGACCTAGCGACGCACTCTCAACCTTCCCCGCCCCTAAGCTTGCTGCGATATCACGTCGCGACCGCGCGGCGGGGCGCGGCTGCGGGAGATCCGTCGGGCTTTGCAAGGACGAGGCGAGAGAAGCTCGCGCTCTTTCGTACCATGGCAAGTCAGCGCGCGGCGTTTGCCGTGGAAGGAAAAACAGGCCCGTTTGCCTTCGCCGTTGGCGCGGAGCAACTCCGAGCTCGCTTTGGCCATGCTCTGGGAGTTCGCGCGCGAACTCCGCTCACGCCCAGTACGATTGAAGCGCTGGCACAGTGTCGCTTTCGCGGGTTTTTACAAAGGCTGCTCAAGCTTGATCCCCCCGCCCCCCACCCCGAGCCGCTGCCGCCCAAACTCGCGGGGCAGGTGGCGCACGAGGTGCTGCGGCGGTTTTATCAAGAGGATTACGCCAGAGTTTCCACGCGGATTCATGGGATCAGTCGGATGGATCGGATAAAGGGAGATGGCGACGAGGGAGTGGAAAGAACCACGGGTTGTACATCTCATCCGACAATCCCATCAATCCCTCTAATCTGTGGTACGAGGTTGCACGAGTTGGTGCGTGAGTGCGTTGAGCCGTTTTCGCGTCAGGCGGACGAGGAACACCGGCCGGTGTGGTCCGCGTATGCCCTGTGGTTGGCGGAGGCGCTGCACCGGTTAGTGTTGCGTCAGGCGCTCCATCCGCCGCTTGCGCGGGTGAGTCCCAAACACATGGAACTGGCGATTGGCGTGCGGGATTCTTCTCTGGCTGCGGTGCCGATTCGAGTGGGGGAGAAGACAGTCTATCTGGGTGGAGTGATGGATCGGGTTGATGAAGGGCAAGGCATATGCGTGGTGGTGGACTACAAGATGGCATCCCAAACGGCACTAAGCGGTCAATTAACTTCTTCGAACTTGCTGCGGTATCATTTTCAGTTGCCCGTTTATCATCGGTTGTTGCATCACCATCGGTTGATCGGCGACGGTGACGAATTGCTGGGCTATCTGCTCTCGATTCGTGACGGGGTTCCCAGCTTGGTGGTGGGGGGCAAGCGTCACCCCCATTGGCGCGAGCGCGTCACGCAAGACGATCGGGAAGATTCCTTGGCCAAGGCGCTAGAACGCGTGCTCGAACCGCTGTGGCGCGGTGACGTGCCCGCCGATGCGGGGCCGGGCTGTCACGTATGCTCGTTGCGGCATGTCTGCCGAGTTTCAACGAGTTGACGGATCTTTATATTTGGAATTCCGCCACGAAAGAGGAAGCAGAGAAAGAGCTAAAAAATTTCGCGAGTTTATACGGCGGCAAATATCCTAAAACGGTAGAGTGCTTGGAAAAGGAAAAGAAGGAACTATTCACCTTCCACGCTTTTCCGGAACAGCATTGGCTGCACATACGCAGCACCAATCTGATCGAGTCAACGTTTGCC
>JBCCEG010000214.1:0-3453 GCA_039030455.1 Myxococcota bacterium
AATCGAGGAGGCGTTCGCGGTGCTGGAGGAGATCGGTTTGGACCGGCATGAGCTGGAGTTGTATCGCAAGGCGGACATGGCGCGGCGCGACCGCGTCTCGCAGCTGGAAACCAGCTACGACAAGGGGCACAAGAAAGGACGCGTGGAGGGCCTGGCCGAGGGCGAGAAAAAAGGCCGTGAGGAAGGCCTGGTCGAGGGGGAGAAGAAAGGGCTGGAGCTCGCGGCCGCCCGCATGCTCAGCGAGGGATTGGACCCCAAGGCCGTCGCCAAGATCACCGGACTATCGCCCCAACACATTGAAAAGCTGTCGCGGCCAGGGAGTTAACCGAGGACTTCGGCCCAAGCGGAAGATGCCTTTTCCTCAAAACAAGCCGACCTCGGCTTTTCGTGCGTCGGAGACCGCGCGAACGCCGGTGGCATTCATGCGCCCAAGCCTGTTATTCTGAGGATAGGGAGCGTTAAACAGTGAAAAGCGTGGGATTGAGCTATATCTTGTGTGCAATGGGCCTCGTTTCCCCCGTGGCGGGGCTGCATCGCTTCTACCTAGGCCGCCCCTTGTCGGGTCTTCTCTATCTCATGACGTGGGGCTTTTTTGGCATCGGCACACTGATGGATCTGATGCAGATGCCCGCGCTGGTGCAACAATCGAACGCCGTGGAACAACTCCAACGCGAGCTTTTTTCCAGCTGGTTTCCTTCGCGGCAGCCCTCCTCCACGGCCCAGCCAAGCATTGATCAACGTATTTTGCGCGTGGCCGCGCAAAACAGCGGCACCGTTACCGTGCAGATGGTGGCGCTAGCAACGGGGCTATCTCTGCATGAAGCGGAGCAGGAGCTCGATCGGCTGCTGAAAGAAGGTTTCTGCACCGTGGACTTTAGCGACGACGGTTGCATGATCTACACGTTTCAGGGCCTGGTGGAACAAGCCCACTCGCCTACGCGCGTCGCGCAACCTCACGTGACGACGAAAGCGCGGTGGTCTTAACATCCGTGGTACTACTTCTCCAAGGCAACCTGCTGTTCCTGGGCTTGCTTGCGCGTCAGGTACTCACGAAATCCTATTTCTTGCTCCCGTTTCAAGTCAGCCTGCCTCTTCACCAAATCAGCCAAGCTGTTGCAAGAGATGCGCTCGGAGAGTTTGATGAGTAATTGCGCCGCGGCAACAGCGTCGGACTCAGCGCGGTGCGCCTGCTCCAGCACAACCCCCCAGCGGGCAGCAGCATCCGCCAAACGTTTGCTGCGTTTGTACCGATCGATTTCGCGAATGAAGATGTAAGGGTCCACCCATGGCTTGTCAGGAAACGTTTTCCCAGAACGGGCGCACTCAGCCTGCAGAAAGCGCTTGTCAAAATCAGCATTGTACGCAACCACGAACTCCGCTTGCTTCACAGCTTCCAGCAAAGCATCAACGTGATCCACAAACGGCGGCTTGCCGGCAAGCATCTCTTGCGTAATTCCCGTAATTTGCGTCGTGACTTCCGGCAGTGGTTCCTCGATGCCACAAAGGCGGCTCTCGGAACCAAGCACCCGCTGCCCTTGCAACGTCACCCACGCCACCTCGATGATGCGGTTTTGCTGCGGGTCTAGACCCGTGGTTTCACAATCCACGCAAACAAACGGCAAGTCGACCCACCGCTGCTGCGCGGGGGGCCGCGTCCCCATGCGGCCAGAGACTCCGCCAACACAAACCCCCGCGGGGGGCTGCTGCTCCACCGGGAGCTCTGTCACATGGGCTTGGGGATCATACTGACGGGCGTGCAATTGCAATTGATCCATGAGCTGGTTAAACATGTCACCCGAAAGCCATGTATCAACACACAATCGGCGTAACCGTTTCGATGAATGTTCGCCCGACGATGTCGGCTGTCGTACCGAACCCGCCGCGCTAAAAAGAGAGAGCTGATCGACTGCCATGAAAAAACCTCCTGATTGCAAATCCGGGAAACCGGAAAAAATGACGGGCTACAGATAAGGAGAGACTAGCGCCACAATTTGACTCTTGTCCAGTGCCCCAACACGCTGGTCCGCGAGCTTGCCCTGGTGAAACAGCAGGAGCGTTGGGATAGAGCGAATGCCGTACTGCGCGGCGGTTTGCGCATTGTCGTCGACATTGAGTTTGACCACCTTCAACCGCTCGCCGTGATCAGCGGCAATCGCCTGCACGTGGGGCATCATCCCCTGGCACGGGCCGCACCACGGCGCCCAAAAATCCACTAGAACAGCCCTTTCTTGCTGCTGTAACACTTCTTGCTCGAATGTTGTATCCGTAACTTCTTGCAGCCGATTGTCCATCATCACACCTCTTTGGTTTATTCATGCGCGATACGCCACAATGCTCGCGCCTCACCCGGCAAACGCCGCCATGCGCGCACTCGCCACAACCGCAGCGTCATAAACGCCCCCGTGAGCGTCCCACCCACATGAGCCGCCACGGCTACGTTGGGCTGGAGAACCAGATGAACGATCTCGAACACCGGCATCAAACCCAGCAAGTGAACGGCGCGAACCGAGACGAGACCAAAAAAGTAAAACCGGCGCGAGGGAAATGTCAAGCAAAAAGCGGTGACCAAACCCAAAATAGCACCCGAAGCCCCGACGACCGGCCAATCGGACAATCCGAGAAGATATGAGACGCAGACGAACACCCCCGCGCCAATACCGGCGGAAAAATAAAACCCAAGGAATCGGCGCGAACCCCACAACATTTCCAGCTCCTCGCCAAACTGTAGTAGCACCAGGCAGTTAAACAGGATATGCCACGGCCCGCTTACATCATGCAAAAACGCATATGTCCACAGCCGCCATATCTCACCGTGCCGCACGACCGAGGCCGGATCCAAGTCGAGTTGCGCGTATAACCATCGTGCCCACGGCATGGACCAGAGCACGAAAAACAGCAGCTGGAATGCCATAAACGACGCGATCAGTGCCCCACTGACCGGCCTGTGGGGTGGAAAAAGAATCCGACGCAGCAGTGACAACATGCTCTCCTAATATGGTGCGGCGAGGGAGACTTGAACTCCCACGGTCCAAAGGACCACTACCCCCTCAAGATAGCGTGTCTACCAATTCCACCATCGCCGCCTTGGAGCGGGAAACGGGGATCGAACCCGCGACCCCAAGCTTGGGAAGCTTGTGCTCTACCAGCTGAGCTATTCCCGCTCACTGACAAACCCTACCACAAATTACGCGGATTGAAGGGATTGTCGGATGAATTATAAATTATGAATCCGACATTCCGCACATGAGTGAAAAAGTTTTGGAATAATATTTTTTGTGGATCCATGATACCGTCACTCTTTATCTCTCTCCCGAATTCTTGCGAAACAGACCCGTCCAACGTCTCATCGCCCCAGGCCCGCAAGCCCAGACCTTCAACGATGACGCTCTGGGCAGAACCCTGGACACCCTGCACAAGCACGGCGTCTCCCAGCTGTACATCGCCAGCGCCAAC
>JBCCEG010000215.1:0-3439 GCA_039030455.1 Myxococcota bacterium
AACACATGCGCCGCGCTGTTGAACAGATACGACAAGCGTTGCGAGAGGGGAGGGCACCCCATTCACAACTGCTGTTGTTGGAGCATCGCCCGGTGGTGACTGTCACGCGCGGCGGGGAGGGGCGTCACGTGCGTTTGGATACCCGCGCCTTGGAGCGGCTGGGGGTGGAGCTAGTCCAGACGGATCGAGGGGGAGACGTGACGTATCACGGCCCGGGGCAGTTAGTGGGTTACCCCATTGTGCCGTTGCCGCGCGGCGCCAATTTCATCGGCGTGGGTCGTTATCTGCGGCGCTTGGAGCGAGCGTTGCTGGATGCCTGCGGCGAGTTGGGTGTCTCGCGTTGCATGCTGCTGCCGGGCAAGACAGGCGTATGGTTGGGGAAGAGCAAGTTGGTGGCAATCGGGATTGGAGTGAGCAAAGACGGCATCACCCGTCATGGATTCGCTGTGAATGTGTGTGCTGATTTGGCGCTGATGCAACGTTGTATTGTTCCCTGCGGTTTGACCGGCATGGGAGTGGCGAATCTAGACGATGTGCTATGGCGGCAAGGTGTTGCCGTGCCGTCCGTTCCCCGCTTGTGCCGCGTGATCGCAACGCACGTGGCCGCCGGTTTGGGGATGCGCGCGCGCATCGAGCAGCCTTTTTGCCCTCGCCTATCGCCAAGGAGCAGTTAACGGCGATGCGTGATGTTATCCTGCGATCAAGATCATGAGAAAAGTTCCCCTGATACGCTGTTGTTGCTGCGTGTTGGCCATACTGTTCAGTGGTGGTTGTCTGTCACAGCGCCACTATGCCTCGCTTTACCAACGCAAAGCCGAGGCTCCTATTGGGCTAGATGCCGCCGGTGATTTCCGTCGCGTTTCGGTGGCTGCTCATGAGGCGCACCGCCGCGTGAACGTGCTGTCGCGTGACGAGTTCGTTGAGCATACGCGTTGCATTTGGTTGCGCCAGCGGTTGTTCGCCGCCGCCGTGGCCGCGCGCAGGCACGTGGGATGGGTGTGGGCGTTTCCATTATCGTGGCCGTTGCATGTGGTGACACTGTGGAGCTGGCCGGGCGTGGAGCTGGCAACGGCGAGCCGGGTTCGCGCGGCCGCCGCGCGCGTCGAGCGCGCTTACCAAACGAGTGACGAAGCTTTTTTGGCGGCCTGTCGGCGTGAAATGGGGACAAAGCTGGGGCGCGTGATGGTTGCGTATCCAATTATGAATGATAAATTATGAATTATTAATTATGAGTTTTTCATTGCAATGCCAATCCGCCAAAAAAGTTAACCACCTTGTCATCCCTGCGAAAGGGGGCCTTGTATCTTCCAAAAATTCAGCGGCGTTGCTTTTCGTGAGCGTCGACCCCCTTGCTGTCATCCTGAGCGTCGCGACAGCGACGCGAAGGATCTCCCCACCGATCGGGGCTTTGGAGAGATCCTTCCTCACTCCGTTCGTGCCTGATGACAGGGAAAAACTTTCGCCATCCGCTGGCCTGGATACCTTTGGGGGTTGGCGAATTTCAAAACTTGTTTTTGGGAATTGGTATAAGGATTGCATAGATTCAACGCGCGTTTTTTCCTTTGTCCCGAGGATTAGGGTGGATCCGCAGGGAATTTTTTGGCAGGATAAAGCAAAAGTCGCGGCTCAAAACCGCAATTCACACAAACAATTGGTTTTCACCCAGGGAGGACTGTAGACAATGACACAGCTTGAGGAACTCCGACGTCAAGGCAAAAAGATGGATTCCGTGGACGTCTTGTCGGTTACTTACGCCGACAAGGGGATGGAGCACGCCCAAAAAGGCGATTGGGAGCAGGCCGCGGCGTGGCACGTCAAGGCGCGGCAGGTGCAGCAAGACGCGCGCGGCCCTTGGCACCATGAGGTAGCTTCGTTTTCCAACTCCATTGCCGTTATGTATTTACAGGGCGGGCAACCAAAAGAGGCTCTCCCCTACCTGCTCGAAGGGTTGAAAATTTTCCGCGCTAACCAAACCGAGGACCATTTGGAAGGCATTTTGTGCCGCAATTTCTTGGCGATGGCCTACATCCAACTCGATCAATCCGACAAGGCCCTGGAGCAGCTGCGTCGCGTGGTTGAGCTGCAAGAGAAGGCATGGGGAAAGTCGCACCCCAAAACAATCGACGCCCGCGTCAATTTGGGGGTCGGGTACGCGACCAAATACACTGACAAAGACATGCAAAAGGCCTACGACAACCTAGCCCTGGCATGGCAAATGCATTGTGCGCGCGGCGAGGGTTCCAACAGCCGGGGGAAGGCGTCGTGTGCCTATAATCTGGCCGTGGTGTGCACCAGCGGCAGGAATTTTGACCACGCGCTGCACTATTGCCAACAGGCGCTGGACATCCTGCGGAAAATTCTAGGCAGGGACGAACACGTGCCGCGATTGTTGTTCGACGCGTCCGTGGGCATGGCCCAGATGTGCATGCACGCGAACAAGCGCGATCAAGCCGTCGCCGCGCTGGAACAAGCACTGCGCATCCTTGAGCAAGATCGTTCCGGCCACGACAACACCGAAATAACCCGCAAGACCCAGCACATGATTGAGCAAGCTCGCCAAGGGAAATCCATCGGCTTTCCCGCGCCCCATGTGCACTTTTCGTTTCAAGAGCGTGACTTGGATTCACGGGAGTAGTCGGATGGGTTCGGGTGCGCGGCCCCGGTGGGTTCCCGCGCGGGAGTTTGTCCGCATTCAAGGGCATGCGATTGCGGGGGGTCTGTTCTATCTAGGCCGCCAAGGGCGAGGCGAATTCACGGACGGCTGTTACATCGATCCGGATTTGCCCGCTCGTCGAAGGCGCTTATGGGAAAGCGAAGGCTGCCCAATTTATTGGGCCCCCCGATATGACAGCATGGCGCGACAATATCGTGGAGCCTATCTGGCGTGGCTGGCGGGCGGACGATGCGATCCGAAAGTCGATATCGGCTATGTTCTTTTGTTTTTCCACGGCCTGGAACGCCGGTTTTTTATCGATGGTCAAAAGGGAATCGTTCCGCTTGAGGAAAAAGTGCTGATCATTCGAGAAGTCAAACGGTTAATGAGGGTTTACAAGCAAAAGTACTTATTGGAGGATTACGGCACCGACTTTCTCGCGGCCGTATGGGCGTTGCATCACCAAAAACCCGTCATCCCAAAATATATCGACCCCGTTAGAAACGTATATACGGGCTTATTCCGCTTGATCCTCGGGGAACACGTTGCCGCCAAAAAACGCCTTCCGCCGCGGATGGCTTATCAGTGGACGGTGCTCGCGACCGAGAAACCCTACAAGATTGACAAGTATTTCCATCACGAGAAAATGCAAGAGCTGTTTGCAATTCGCTATGCGCAATCCTTTGGCGAAGGGTTGTTGGTCAAGCCTAACAAAAAGCGATTGGAATTGCTCTACTCCCCCGCCAACCCCTCCCTACGAGAGGAGCGGATCCGGTTGCACGGTCC